>JBJOQA010000041.1:0-3605 GCA_046050225.1 Bacteroidota bacterium
ACTTTCTACGGTTTTGCGTGCATTTTCACTGGTTAAATAATGCGCATTTGTAGATGTTGCTGTATAGATGCCCTTATCACCTGCATATTTAACCATATCCAAGAAAGCAGGATTTAAATAGGGTTCTCCTTGAAAATAAAATATCAGGTATAATAATTCACGATGAATTTCATCGATCGTTTTTCTGAAAAAATCTTGTTGTAACATACCGGTAGGGCGGGTAAATGCTCTTAAGCCGCTCGGGCATTCGGGGCAGCGCAAATTGCAACTGGTAGTTGGTTCAAATGAAATAGATACGGGCATGCCCCACTGGATAGGTTTTTGGGTGATTCTACTTGCATAAAAGCTGCTGAGTACTTTTATGCCATTCCAAAAACGCCTCCATGTTAATTTGCGCATCAGGTTGGTGGTATCGTTCCAATTGATTTTAGGCATCGCGCAAATGTAAAGTTAATGTGTGGGTCTGCCTTGCGAAAAAAGGAAAGTATTACACAATTAGTTTTTAGCAACCGATGGTGTTGATTGGGCTGTTGCTGCCGGGCAATCGTTGTTTATAGCCATGTCTTGTTGCGGTTCGGTATCGGGAAAAGTGTACGCCAATTGGTTCTTTAAAAATTGGTCGTATTGATGGAAGATGACGTTTAGTGCTATAAAATTCAACACATAGGCCTGTGTTTCGGCAGGAAGCAATGCTTTGATATCCCAAAAACTTGGATTTTTTTTGCCCGATTTTTTCATGGCTTCCCAAACATTACCAATACCGCAATTATAGCTAGCCACCATTAACAACCAATTGCCATTTAAATTTCTTTTTCGGTCGGCCAAATACCGAGCAGCAACCTGCGTAGCCTTTACAAAGTTTTTGCGATCATCGGGTGTTTGCTTGGTTTGTACTAATAAGCTATCTGCCTTTACTTTATTGATTTTTTCTAGCTTTCTTTTTTCAATCGGCGTAATTTGATCGCAATATTTCATGCCATATTCTTTTGCTACTTCATCCATTATTTGCCAATAGCCAACCGCACCCGCATTAGAAACAGCATTTGCATTATAGGCTGATTCAAGTATCAGCAGCACTTTGAATTCTTGCGGAATTCGATATTTTTTTAAAATGGCTGCAGCTTGTGGCAACATTTTTTTTCCGCCCTTATACATGCTAATGATGTAATTGCGCCTTGATTTTCCAAATTGTTCAATGTATTGCAGGGAGGATGCTTCGTTTCCTTTTAATATTTCGGGATAGCTCACCGGAATAAGGGTTGAACTTACCGCCATCTTTTTCGACTGCGCTTGCGCCATTGCAGTAAAAGAGGGTAAAATCAATAAGACGAAACTCCAAAATAAGATGGTTGGGATAAAAGGTGACTGACCTTTTTGATATTGGGTTGTTTTCATAGTTAATGGCCAACAAACGAAAAATTGTGAAGAATATTGCCATTGGTGGTTTAACTAATTGATAATGAATACCTAATTAAATTTGGTTAGGATAGTTTTTACATTGTTTTATTTTACCGGTAAGGCCAACTGCTCAACTGTTAAAATATCCCAAATTCCATTTTTGTAATCGTTCCTTTTTTGAATTAGGTTAATTTAGCCGATATTATTCGAAGAAATTGGCAAGAAAGAAAAAATCAAACAAACCGCTTATTATAGGATTTTCGCTACTGATGCTTTTGCTGATAGCAGGTTCGCTTTACTATATGAATCGACCCCGATTTATTCGCTATCCCGCATTTGGCATTTCCATTCCACGACATTACGAAATACATGGTATAGATGTGAGTAAATACCAACATCGTATTGAATGGCAGGATGTGCAGCAAATGCAAGTGGATGGTGTAAAAATTGGCTTTTGTTTTATTAAAGCAACCGAGGGGGTGAGTAGTGTGGATAGCCGCTTTCATCGAAATTGGAAGGGGGCCCGAAATGTAGGTTTACCAAGAGGCGCTTACCATTATTTTATTCCAACCCGATCGGGCAAGGAGCAAGCAAAGAATTTTATAGATGAAGTTGAAATTCAACCGGGGGATTTACCGCCTGTGTTGGATATTGAAGTGTTGCAAGATGTAAACAAAGCAGTATTACAACAACGTGTTTTTGAATGGCTTCAATTGGTGGAAGCGAAATATGGCATGAAGCCAATTATTTATACCGGAGCTGATTTTTATACCAAAAATCTGGCTGATAAGTTTAGTGATTATCCGCTTTGGGTAGCCCATTATTTAGTAAAAGATAAACCACGTGTGTATCGTGATTGGCATTTTTGGCAACACAATGAAGCGGGCCGTGTAAACGGAATTGATGCACCGGTTGATTTTAATGTTTTTTGTGGCGACAGTACCGACTTTGTTCGCCTACTCAAAAAGTAATCCATTTAAAAACCAAAGTTCCTTTTTAAATTAGCACTCTAATACTGCCATCATGGAAGATGATATTCGCGCATTTTTTATTCGCATTGTACAAGGCGTGTCAATGATGATGCTTTGGATGCTGGTAAATATGACTTTTGGTATTTATTTTGGGTTTGCTTTTTTAGACAAAGGCGTTAGCATCGGCAATTATATTTACTATGCCTGTATGATTATTTCCTTTTTCTTTGTTTTTAAATATATCCGTAAAAGATGGATTGGCAAAAAGGCCGATCCACCTGCCAATAACGCTTAACTGCTATGGTCGGCAATAATGTACCATTTGCCTTTTATTTTTCGCATTAATAAAGTAAACGCACCGTTAATATTTCCTACACTACGGGTTAAAAACCATTTGCCCACTACAAAATAGTATTCGGCCGAAAGGCGCTTGAATTCTACTAAATCGAAGTGTAATTTTCCCATATGCGCGGTATCAGGGTAACCTTTTTTGTAATTGTTTAACGTGTTGGTATAACCATAGGTAACGCCCGATTTTCCAATGAACATCAAGGAATCATTATTCCAATAGGTTGACATAAATTGGTCGATATCGCCGCGGTTCCAAGCAGCATCTTGCGCATGCAATAATTGTTTGATGGATTCAATTTCGGGATCTACTTTTTTTGTTTGCGCTTGTAACGTTAATGTATAAACGAAAAAAGCAAATGCCAGACTGATGATTTTTTTCATAATGCGTGAGGTTAAAATTTTATAAATCGCCTAATTGCGGCCGAATAACTATATCTTCTATTACTGCTGAAGCAGATAAGCCGGTTGCGCTTTTTACCAATTGAGCAATATCGCTTGCTTCCATGATACGGTGATCGCTATTATCAAAATCGCCCCAACTATCGGTGAAAACAGCACCGGGGTAAATGCCGGTTACTTTGATGCCAAATGGTTTTAATTCTTCTCGTAGGTTTTTACTAAATCCCGATAGCGCAAATTTACTAATACTGTAACTTCCTCCTTGTTTATATGCTTGCAGCGAAGCGATAGAACAGAGGTTAAAAATATGTCCTGATTTATTAGCCATCATGGCAGGTAATACAGCTCGGGTAAGATAATAAGCGCTAAATAAATTGGCGCCTAATTGTGCTTCTAATGCGCCATCGGGCTCATCATAAATATTCCCGGGGGTAAAGTTGCCGGCATTGTTTACCAAAATATCGGGTGTACCGCTTTGCAATATCC
>JBJOQA010000042.1:0-2534 GCA_046050225.1 Bacteroidota bacterium
GACTTAAGTTAATTTTTAAAGAAGAAATTATACCGAATTTGTCTTCCAAATTCTTATTCATCTTGGGTCCATGTTTAGCCATGTTAACCGCGATGATGACCGGTGCTGTAATTCCTTGGGGTGAAAAAGTTCATTTCTTCGGACGTGATATTTCATTACAAATTACAGATGTAAATATTGGTATTCTTTACATTTTTGGTGTAGTGAGTATGGGTGTTTATGGTATTATGATTGGTAGTTGGGCGAGTAATAATAAGTTTTCGCTTTTGGGTGGTATGCGTGCAGCCTCTCAAATTATCAGTTATGAATTGGCAATGGGTGTTGCATTGATCGCCTTGTTGATGGTAACCGGAACATTGAGTTTAAAAACCATGGTTGCGCAACAAATGGACGGCACTTGGCATTTGTTTAAACAACCTTTAGGGTTTTTGATCTTTTTGATTTGTGTGTTTGCAGAATGTAATCGTACCCCATTTGACTTACCGGAAGCAGAAAATGAATTGATTGGCGGTTATCATACCGAATACTCTTCTATGAAATTAGGTTTCTTTTTATTTGCTGAGTATATCAATATGTTTATTAGCAGCGCCGTAATTGTAAGTTTATTCTTTGGCGGTTATGATATTCCGTTTGTGAATGATGCTTTGTTGAGTGAGAAGTTTAGCGTAAATATTGCTGCTTTAATGCATGCCGGTATGCTGTTAGCTAAAATTGCCTTCTTCTTATTCTTCTTTATGTGGGTACGTTGGACGATCCCGCGTTTTAGATATGATCAATTAATGAATTTAGGATGGAAAGTGATGATTCCTTTAGCTTTAATAAATATGTTGGCTACTGGTGCTTCAATTTTGACATTCTTTAATAAATAGGATTTTAAACAAAAAAATATATTTGCACGATTTTTAAAATTGTGTCTGAATTTATAAACTATGCAACCATTAACCAGCCGAGCCAAACCGGTAGACAGAAAGCCGATGTCATTGATGGAGAGGGCCTATTTACCGGCCATCTTCAAAGGAATGACGATCACTTTTGGTCATATGTTCAAAAAAAGACCAACCATTAATTATCCGGAGAAAACCCGTCCGTTTAGTCCGGTATTTAGAGGATTACACATTCTTAATCGTGATGCTGAAGGTCGCGAAAACTGTACCGCCTGTGGTTTGTGTGCGGTAGCTTGTCCGGCCGAAGCCATCACCATGGAAGCTGCGGAGCGTCAACCGGGTGAAGAGCATTTATACCGTGAAGAAAAATATGCGGCACGTTATGAAATCAACATGTTGCGTTGCATTTTTTGTGGCTTATGCGAAGAGGCTTGTCCGAAAGATGCCATTTACCTTAGCGAAACTTTTGCGCCGTCAAACTTTCAGCGTGATAGATTTATCTATGCTAAAACAGAGTTATTGATTCCGCATCCGATTAATGAGCCGGAAGCTTATGCCAAGGCAAAAGGAAGCAGAGGTAAAAAATAATAAAAACCAACAACTTCGGTTGTTGAAAAGAATCACTGATTATGAGTCCAATTACAATAATATTTTGGTTTTTAAGTGTGCTGGCCGTGGGCGGCGCTGCCATGATGGTTGCGAGCAAAAATCCGGTGCATAGCATACTTTATTTGATCATTACTTTTTTTGCCATCTCCGGACATTATATCCTGTTGAATGCGCAGTTTCTTGCCATTGTTAATATCATCGTTTATGCCGGTGCCATTATGGTATTGTTCTTATTTGTGGTGATGTTGATGAATTTAAATGCAGACACAGAACCGCCAAATAAGCGGAAATATTTGCTGTATAGCGGTGTTATTGCGGGTGCAAGTTTAATGTTGGTATTAGTAGCTGCGGTTAAAAAAACAACCGAATCAAAACATTTAGTACAGCTAAAAGAAGGAGATGTAGGGTTGATTAGCAATTTGGGTAAAACCTTATTCACCGAATATGTATTTCCATTTGAAATTAGTAGTGTACTTTTTTTAAGTGCCATGATAGGTGCGGTAATCATTTCAAAAAAATAATTCATTTATTATCGATAATCCGATGCTAAAAAATCAAGATTATGCCTACGTATTATTATATTTTTCTCTCACTTACACTGTTTAGTATCGGTATTATCGGTGTACTTACACGTCGTAATGCCATTATTATTTTTATGTGTATTGAATTGATGTTGAATGCCGCCAATTTGCTGTTGGTAGCTTTTTCAAAAATGCATCATTTGGCCTTGGGATTAAATTTCCCCACCTTGGCAAGTGAGGCACAGGTATTTGTATTTTTTATCATGGTAGTAGCAGCTGCAGAAGTAAGTGTTGGGTTGGCTATTATCGTAATGTTATATAGAAACACACATTCTGTGGATGTGAATTTCTTGAATCGCTTAAAGAACTAATAGATACTTTGCAGTGCGCTGCAAAGTGAAATATTTTAACAAACACCGCTAAATCGGTAAGGTAGTTATGAACAATGCGTTACAAATAGTTTGGTTAATTCCCCTTTTACCTTTGCTTGGTTTTTTAATCAACGGGTTGGGAAGAAAAT
>JBJOQA010000043.1:0-4318 GCA_046050225.1 Bacteroidota bacterium
GTACATCAAACGAAAACAACCATCTATTTTAAAGTATATAAATACGCACAGCCTGATTTGAAATTGATTAAATAAGCTGCGCCGGATAACCACAGCATTGCTTCAAAATAATTGCCTTAAATATTTTTAAACCCATTCATCTTTGCGAACTTTGCCGCTTCAACGATAGCTTTACTTGCTGATGCCTGCACACCTGTTGAAATGTGCGACGCCACTGAAGTTGAGTTTGGCACTATCGCCGACTACCAAAAATAAAAATGTTGCTTATGAGCCATATCGCCGAATCTGAATTAATTATTAATAGCCGCGGTGCGGTTTATCATTTAGATGTTCGTCCCGAAGAAATTGCCCCAACCGTAATTTTAGTGGGCGACCCCGATCGTGTAAAAAAAGTGAGCGCTCATTTTGACAGCATTGAGTTTCAAAGTCAGCATCGCGAGTTTATTACCCATACCGGCTATATTGGCAACAAACGTATTTCTGTTTTATCAACTGGGATTGGGCCGGATAATATTGACATCGCCATCAACGAATTAGATGCGCTCGTTAATATTGATTTTGAAACCCGCACCATCAAAGAACAAGCCACCAGCTTGCGTTTAGTACGCTTTGGCACATCAGGTTCCTTACAAGCACATATCCCCGTAGATAGTTTTGTTGCGTCAACGCATGGTTTAGGTTTGGATAATTTGATGAATTATTATGGCTACGAAAAATCGGATGCCGAGCAAGCCATTGCCGAAGCATTTGTACATCAAACCGGCTTGAGCAGTCAAATTACCATCCCCTATGTATTTGCGGGCAGCAGCGAATTGTTGGCAAAATTTGACAGTGGTTTTCATAAAGGTATTACGGTTACTTGTCCGGGATTTTATGGCCCACAAGGACGCATTCTTCGCTTGCCGCTTCGTCATCCCGGACTCATTAATAAACTCACTGAATTTTCTTATCTAACCCATACAATCACTAACTTTGAAATGGAGACCTCGGCCATTTACGGGTTAGGCAAATTATTGGGCCATCAATGCATGAGCGTAAATGCCATTGTTGCTAACCGCGTAAGACAAGAGTTTTCGAAAGACAGCAATAAGGCGGTAGCCAACCTTATTGAAAAAGCATTGGAGGTTTTAAGCCAATAATATTATCATCACTAAACTGCATTATACATGATTTCAGCCATTACAATTCCCGACTTCAGTCAATCGCCTCGCATCGATCAGGTGGGCGTAGAAGAAAGGGCGGCAAGGGTTACCAAACGCAGCATTAAAAACGAAACAAAATTAAACGGGTTAAAGCTTGCCTTGAACATGATTGACCTTACCACGTTGGAAGGAAAGGACACGGATGGCAAGGTGAAACAACTCTGTTATAAAGCGCAGCATTTACATGATGCCTACCCAGATTTACCAACGGTTGCCGCAGTTTGCGTGTATCCATCCATGGTAAAAGTGGCCAAAAAAGCATTAGGTGATTCAGGCATTAAAGTGGCATCTGTTGCAACGGCTTTTCCGAGCGGGCAAGCGCCGCGTGATGTAAAAATTAGAGATACCAAATTTGCCGTAGCAGAAGGTGCCGATGAAGTAGATATGGTGATTTCGCGCGGTAAATTTTTAATGGGCGAATACAATTTTGTGTTTGATGAAATTGCCGCCATTAAAGAAGCCTGCGGCGAAGCAAGATTAAAAGTAATTTTAGAAACCGGCGAATTAGGCTCTTACGATAAGGTACGTCGCGCCAGCGATATTGCCATGTATGCAGGCGCTGATTTTATTAAAACTTCTACCGGAAAAATTCAACCTGCTGCAACGCTTCCTGTAACCTTGGTGATGTTAGAAGCCATTCGTGATTTTTATTATAAAACGGGCAAACGCATTGCAATGAAACCGGCGGGCGGCATTTCTAAATCAAAATTAGCTTTACACTATTTAGTTTTACTCAACGAAATTTTAGGTGAAGAATGGATGAACAATGAATGGTTCCGTTTTGGCGCCAGTAGTTTAGCCAATGATATTTTGATGCAACTGATGAAGATGCGAACCGGTGTGTATCAGTCGGCAGATTATTTCTCTGTTGACTAAGCCGAACCACGCTGAAGAATCATTATTACAATTATTAAAACACGCGATATACTCCATGGCAAAAGCTAGTAAAAACAATACACTCAAGTTAAAATTCGACAGTGCGCGTAATTATGCGCCGGCCCCCGAAAGCAAGAGTGCTGCCAAGATAAACGACCGTTACGATTTATTCATCAACGGTAAATTTGAGAAGCCCAATTCAAAAAAATATTTTGATACGATTAATCCGGCAACGGAAGAAAAGTTATCGAGTGTGGCCGATGCCAATGCTGCAGATGTGAACAAAGCCGTAGCAGCGGCACGTACCGCGTATGATAAAACTTGGAGTAAAATGCCTGCGGCAGAAAGGGCGAAGTATATTTATCGCATTGCCCGCATGATTCAAGAAAGAGCACGCGAATTTTCTATCATCGAAACATTAGACGGCGGTAAACCCATTCGCGAGAGTAGAGATTTTGATGTACCTACTGCTGCCAATCATTTCTTTTATTATGCCGGCTGGGCCGACAAATTGGAATATGCTTTTCCGAATAGAAAGATTGCACCGGTGGGCGTTGCAGGCCAAATTATTCCATGGAACTTCCCTTTATTAATGGCTGCTTGGAAAATTGCACCGGCCTTAGCTACCGGCAATACGGTTGTATTAAAGCCTGCCGAAACAACCCCACTCACTGCTTTAAAATTGGCAGAAATTATTCAGGAAGCTGACTTGCCACCGGGCGTTGTAAACATCATCACCGGCGCAGGTAATACAGGCGCGGCAATTGTTAATCATCCTGATGTAAATAAAATTGCATTTACCGGTTCAACTGATGTAGGTAAAATTATTCAACGTGCCATTGCGGGAACCGATAAAAAATTAACGCTTGAATTAGGCGGTAAAGCTGCTAATATTATTTTTGAAGATGCACCGTTGGATCAAGCCGTAGAAGGCGTTATCAATGGCATTTTCTTCAACCAAGGACATGTTTGTTGTGCCGGTTCTCGCTTATTGGTACAAGAATCGGTTTACCCAATTGTATTGCGCAAATTAAAAGATCGTTTAGAAACTTTAATTGTTGGCGATCCATTAGATAAGAACACCGATATCGGTGCCATCAATTCTAAACAACAATTAGAAGTCATCAATAAATACATTGCCATCGGTCAAAAAGAAGGTGCAGAAATGTATCAAAGTTCTTGTGCATTGCCGAAGAAGGGCTTTTTCTGTCGCCCTACTTTATTCAGCAATGTGGCACAATCCAATCGCATCGCACAAGAAGAAATATTTGGTCCGGTATTGGCCATTCAAACCTTTCGCACCGAAGATGAGGCCATTGAAAAAGCCAATAACACAGCCTTTGGTTTAAGCGCCGGTGTTTGGACCGATAAAGGTTCTAAAATTTTCAACATGACTACCAAACTACGCGCAGGCGTTATTTGGGCCAACACCTACAACAAGTTTGACCCCACCTCTCCTTTCGGCGGCTACAAAGAAAGCGGTTTCGGCCGAGAAGGCGGGTTGCATGGGTTGGGAGGGTATTTGAAGTAGGGTTTGAGGGGTTAACGTTTAAGGTTTAAGGTTTAAAAGTTTAAAGTTTAAATCAATTATGAAAATGCAGTTTATTATTTGAATACTCAAGATTGAATCTTACAAAAACATTAAACGCAAGATTTTTACATGAAATAATCAAACTTTTTTTAATGGCTACAATTGAAAGATTTGAGGATATAGAAAGTTGGAAAAGAGCCCGAGAAGTTTGCAAAAAAATTGGGGAAATAATTGATGCGGATAGGTTTAATAAAAACTACAGATTAATCCATCAAATTGAGGGATCATCAGGATCAATTATGGATAATATAGCAGAAGGTTTTGAACGAGGAACAAAAGGAGAATTCATTACCTTTTTGGGATATGCCAAAGCCTCTTGTGGAGAACTGCGTTCACAACTTTACAGATGTATTGACAGAAAAATCATAACAGAATCAGAATTTCAACATTTATTTTCAGAAGTTCAAAGTATAAGTGGACTTATACAAAAATTTATTAGTTATTTACAAAAATCAGAGGTGGCGGGTATTAGAAAAAAGGACGTCAAGTAACCTTAAACTTTAAACCTTAAACCTTAAACCAGAAACAATGGCAAAAACATCACAACCTCTACCCCAAGTTGCGGCACGTTTAGAAGTTTTAAAAACTTACAAAATCTATATTGGCGGGCAATTTCCGCGTACAGAATCGGGAAGATATTATGTGGCAA
>JBJOQA010000044.1:0-8691 GCA_046050225.1 Bacteroidota bacterium
AAGAACAGTAAGTTATCTTTCTCTTTCTTTGATACTCTTGCGATATACAAAATTAAATTACATGTATGCGCTATTTTCCGCAATAACTATTTCATATGTTCTATCTTATTTTTATTTGAACCTTCAAGTTAAACGTGTGATTTCGCAAACGCTAAATACTGAATTTGAATCATTCAAATTGATTAAGCAACAGTTTTTAAAATACGGCATAGCCTTATCCCTTTGGTTTGTTGTGGCATATTTACTAACGTTAACAGATAAGATGTTTATGCGACATTTTGTAAATGCCGAAATGCAAGGTGAATACCAGGCCATATTTGATTTGATTTCAAAAAGTATTACGATTATCATTTCCCCGGTTATCATTTCAATGTTTCCCATTCTTACTGCTGCCTATGAAAAAGGAAACCGCGTTGAAATAAAGAAGCTATTAACTCGAATTATTTTTTTAGAGGCATTGGGTTGTATCGCTGCTTTATTGGGCTTCTGGTGGTTTGGCGCTAATATTCTATTTAAAATCGTACAAACACCGGCTAACCTTACATTTAAGTGGATGGGAACATTAATAATACTTGGAACCTTTTTTTGGCAGATTGCCATTGTTGTACAAAAAAAATTTGAACTTAGATACCAAAGTCACCGCCTACTTTACATGTTACTGCTGGCATTTCTATTCCAATTAGGATTTTACTACTTCTTAAAAAGCAATAACAGTGCGTTAATTTTCCCTTTGGGTTATTGTTTAACAACTTTGATTTATTTGTTACTCATATCATTTTCTGAAATCGTTAATGCTCTAAAAATAATTTTTGGCAATAAATCTAAAATGCAAGTAAATCTGTAGCTTTCTCTTTTTAAAAATCGATTTTTACATCATCCATGCTTGTTTATATAACATATTTTATCATTCTAGCTTTTTTAGCCATTCGTTATGAATTTGGCAAACAAGAAAGTTGGCCAATTTTGATTGCGGTTATATTAGGCTTAGGTTTTTTAGCAGGATTAAGGCATCCCGATATCGAACGAGATTATCAAAATTATCTTTTTAGTTTCGACATGATTTATGAAGATAAAAATCCATTGTTTTTAGCTGTTTACGAACCGGGATTTTTCTTAATTGTTTTTACAATAAAAAGTATTATTAAATACAATTACGGTGTTGCCATCATGTTGGTATATGCTTTTTGTAGCGTTATCGTTAAGACGTTAAGCATTAAAAAGCTTGCAATCAATCCCTATTTAGTCATGTTATTTTATTTTTCGCATTTCTTTTTTTTGCATGAAATGACGCAAATTAGAATAGGACTAGCCACTGCATTTTTTTTCGCCGCAATCCCTTTGTTGCTCGCAAATAAAAATAAGAGCTACATCGCTTTTATTTTATTAGCAACGCTATTTCACTACACGGCCATTCTATACCTATTTTTATTATTGCTAAAAAGAGACCGCATTAACAGGGTTCTTTTTGGAGGAATTCTAATTAGTGCTATCGCATTTGCATTTCTTAAATTACCATTAATTGGCATACTTAGTAATTTCAATTCAAATGAATTTTCTTCAAAAATTGATAACTATGCCTATGCCGCAGAGTTCGCTTCTGAAAAAATTAATGTATTAAATACCGTGACCATTTTCAATATTCTTACTTGTTTGTATTTATTGATTGCAGTATCAGTGGATGGTTTTGAAAAAGACAAAAGATTAACGCTCTTCTTAAAATGCAATATTATATCCGTGTTTTTATTAGCCGTTTTGTCTAGTATTCCATCCATAGCATTTCGCATCAGTGATTTATTCGGCGTGCTTTCTATGTTTACATTTTCTTATCTAGCTAGATATTTACCTTTTGGAAAATACAATATCTTTTTTACGATAGGAATCGCTGCAGTTTTTTTCTATTTCTTTGCATTAAATAGCGATTTGATTAAACCTTACCGAATGGTAGATTTCAGATAAAAACTGCATTTTATCTGTGTTAAAATAAAAATCATGATTGATATAGTTATAGTGAATTGGAATAGCGGGCAACTGGTTACAAATTGTGTTCGATCCATCATCGAGAATGACTCACCATCTCGTGTATCAAAAATATTTGTCATCGACAATAACTCCCAAGATCAATCTGCCCTCAATCTTTCAGCAATAGATTCACGAATATATTTAGTGCAAAACAACGAAAATTTAGGGTTTGCAAAAGCTTGTAATCAAGGTTTTAAACTTTGCACCTCTTCTTATGTTTTGTTACTCAACCCAGATGCAATGTTATTAAAAAATACACTTGAAGATTGTGTTAATTATATGCAACAACATCAGGATATAGACATTTTAGGCTGTAGACTTTTAGACGACCATGGTTTATTATCTCCAAGTTGTTCTAGATTTCCCTCTCCAAAAAGAATTTTATTTGATGCAATTGGTTTATCAAAAATTGCACCACGTACCTTTAAGCCCGGAACCATAATGACTGATTGGGATCATAAAGAAAATAGATTCGTTGATCAAGTGATGGGTGCATTTATGTTTATGCGATTAGCATGTTTCACAAAAATCGGCCTATTTGACGAGCGTTTTTTTGTATACTATGAAGAGGTAGATTTTTCAAAACGGCTTACTGAGCAAAATGGACGCATTTTTTACAACCAAGAAATTACTGCAGTTCATTCAGGGGAAGGTACTACAAAGTCGATCAAGGGGTTCCGTTTATTCTTGAGTTTAAGAAGCAGACTTCAGTACGCCCAAAAACATTTTTCTACATTCGGTTATTTTGTTGTTTGGGTTAGCACCTATTTTGTTGAGCCATTTAGTAGGATAGCATTTGCTGTTCTTAAAAGAAACTTGCTTGGAATTAAGGAAGTTTTCAAGGCTTATCGATTATTAATAGCAGGTCATAATCCGGCTCCTTCAAATAAATAAGTATATTCTAAACACATAGTTGTATCTTGTAATGTGAATACATTTTCACCACCCATATTCATTTAGTATGAAAATTGTATTTTACCTATTCTTTATCGGAATTTTTGTTTGTGTTTTCGGCTGTAAAAAGGAACGTTCGGTTTCCCAAACAATACAAACAAGCTTACCAACGGTTACAACTTCTGCCTTAACTGGCATTACGAATGATGGAGTGACTGCCGGTGGCGTGGTATTGGATGGAGGAGATTCCGCGGTTACCGAAAGAGGAATCATTTGGGGAACAGATTCGTTACTTAATAATGCAGCTACCAATAAAATAATTGAGGGAGCTGATACCGGAAGTTTTAGCGTTCCAATAGCAGGACTTAGGTGTTCATCAAAATATTTTATAAAAGCTTATGCAAAAAATGCTATTGGGATTGGCTACGGCAATACAATATCATTTACAACTTCATACCCAACCTACTTACAGCATCTAAATTTATATAAAAATAGATCATTAGATACCATTCTGCTTAATGGCGCTATTATGGGAAATGCACTGAGAGTGCAGGTAAATCATGTGGTATTAAGTGAACTGCAACTACCTTCTGGTATTTATCTCTATGTAAAATTTGATTCGGTTTATCACAATATTTCAAGTGGTAGCAACTCCTCAGCCAGTAGATTTATGAATACGGGTGATACTATTCACTTTAGTCCAACGATTGGCACAGGAGTATCCATAACTGCCGAACAATGGGTTACCGGAATGGGCGATATTTATTATGATTCGTACGGTAAATATTCTATTCATTTAGCGGGGATTACCAACACTACTGAAACAAGTTATAACTGTAAATTTTTTTCTAGGAGCGACTTGACTAATACTTACCGTATCATGAGATTTGTTTATGACCCATCCTGCAATTCTTTGTGCCCATTTTATTAAAATCACACAAGGAACGAATAGGTAGTTTTTAATTATTTGATTATCTGTATCCCGCAACTTTCCCAATCGCCTTCATATTTTGCTAATAAAATAAGTGTGCCGTTTTTGAATTGCCTACATGAAACCTTTTCTTTTAACGCAGTAGGATTTAATTCTTGAACTAATTTTTGATTAAAAAATATTTCGAGTGAAATAGGGCGTTTTTTCGAAAACCAAAATTCAATTTGTTGTTTTCTTTTGTTGTAATTAAATCGAAATGCGGTGTCACCAAGTTGCATAGGTTTACGAGGATCAATATGGTAAAATGTTGCAACGCCCGTATTGATATTATCAGATGCTGTTTTTGATTTTGCGAGTGTATTAGTAGCACCAAAACTAGCTTTAACGTTTTTAATTAAGCTAACCAAAGTGTCATTGCTTGGTTCTGCCCACCAATTATATCGTTCGCTATACCACCAAACAATATTGGAGCTAGAAGTTGCTAAGGCAAACTTTAAATTTTCTTGTAACCAATTCCATCTAAAAGGATAGCTAACCCCTTTGTCAAAAGATGTATGACGTGCCATTAAGCCATCATAAAAGATAGGTTGGGAGGTGGTAATTTGCGCACCCATTTTTTTTATCGCCGGCGTAGAGGCCAAATTTTCAAATGATTGCCTGATTCGTTTTTCTGAATTAACAAAAAGTGAAGGCCGGATATACCAATAAGCATATTCATTTCCGTCAATCATTTTTAGTCCTTTGGTTTGGCCTATTAGCATTCCTTCAATAAAAGAAATCAACAATGCATGCCTAGTTTCAGCTAATGGCTTTAGTTTTAAATCCTCTACCACCAAACTCGTTAGCCATATTGAAAGAAAAGAAATATTTGTTTTCGATTTTTGAAGTGCTTTTACAAACTGAATACCTCTTTTTTGCACAGCGGCCTTAACTGTTTCAAAACTTTGGTTCGGGTATTGTTGTTTACTATAAGTCCATGGATTCATTAATGGATTGTCATAATAATATTCGGCATCAAATAATATTCCTTCAATTTTACCAATTGCTAATGCTTTTGATAAATGCTCAATATTATTTACAATTTGCAACCAAGCTAAGTCATTAAGCCAATTTCCTCCTGTTTTGCTAAATCCTCTCAGAATCACATAATTGCTTTTATACCTACCCCAAGGCAATTTTTGCAGCAAATCATATCTGAAAAAACTGTCTGGATAGTTTTCTGTATCAAACGCCTCCATAATTCTGTTTTGAAAAGAAAAACAAATGCCATCCATTGGTGTATTTTGCATTTTGGGAAGCCGATTAGAAAGTTGATGTACCGTTGGGTAATCCCAACCGAATTCGATGATGGATTTTGATTGCGCAATAACAGTTTCAGAAAGTATAAAATTGATAAACAATAAAAACACAATATATAAATAGCTATTTTTCATTAATTCATTAATTATTTTTTACAATCAACAATTCTCCTTAAAATTATACCTACTAAAATTCAGGGTTTTCAAATTGAAAACGATAGCATTATGTTTCGCCTTAATGCAAGATAACCTAGATATTTTTGTTACAAATGGGGAAAAATCAGGAATAAACGAGGTTTCACTAAAATAATATTAGCTAAACGATTAGAAAAACTACCGCATCCGCTTTTTAGCCATTTTTTTTTTATACATTCGTGCTTTTAATCGACAGCTTTCACCTAGGAGAAAGAAATTCGGTTATTTTTTGGCCGGATCTATGCTATATTGGGTATCAAGACTGGACTGTTTTTAATATAAAATTATACGGAAGCCGCCGGTAAAATCCGGAGTTTTTTTAACGAAATTGGGCTGCCTCTACTAAATGATGCATCATATTAATGGAAAATAAGAAGAAAGAGATTTTGTTCATTGCTCAGTATCCCAATAATACATCACCAGGTCAGCGCTTCCGATTTGAGTTGTATAAGGAGATTCTAGAGCAAAACGGCTATTCCATTACTACCAGTTCCTTTCTCGATCAACAAGGTTATAATATCATTCATAAAAAAGGCTATTTCTTTTCTAAAGCTTGGGCAGTGCTAAAAGGTTATCTTAAACGTACTGTTGAATTGCCTACCGTTCGTAAATACGATTTTGTTTTTGTATATGGCGAAGCCGCTCCTTTAGGCCCACCGGTTTTTGAGTGGCTTTATGTGAAACTCTTTAAGAAAAAAGTGATATTCGACTTTGATGATGCTATTTGGATGCCACATATTTCAGACAGTAACAGTTTGTTTTTAGCCCTCAAAAATGTAAACAAGGTTAGAAGTTTATGCGCTTGGGCCTATAAAGTAAGTTGCGGTAACGACTTTTTGCGCAACTACGCGCTAAAATATAATGCCAACGTTGTTTACAGCCCTACATGCGTAGATACTGAAAACCGACACAATATTTTAGCCAATCATGATGTAAAGCGAGTTACCATCGGTTGGACGGGCAGTTTTTCAACTTTAAAGTACTTAAATATACTTGAACCGGTTTTACAAAAACTGCAAGAAAAATACGATTTCGATATTAAGATTATTTGCAATCAAGCTCCTTCGCTTCATTTAAAAAATCTTACTTATATACCTTGGACGGCACAAAATGAAGTAGCCGAACTTTCTGCTTGCCAAATTGGCCTAATGCCACTTACTAACGATGAGTGGAGTGAAGGTAAATGCGGATTTAAGCTTATTCAATACCTCTCGCTAGAAATACCAGCCGTTTCTTCTCGAGTGGGCGTAAATAAGCAAATCATTCAAGAGGGTGTAAACGGTTATTTATGTAATACCGAAGAAGAATGGTATAATGCCATTGAAACTTTACTTAATGATGTTGAATTAAGAAAAAAGATGGGTGATGCCGGTCGTAAAAAAATTATTCAACATTATAGCTTATTGTCAAATAAACAGAATTTTCTACAGATTTTCCAATAACTATCGTTAGCCACCTACCGTACTTTTGTCCTTTAATTTGTTTAAATCTTGCAATTGTGCTGCTGCAAATTAAACTTCTGATTGATTTGCCAGTATCAATTTGAGTGCATCATTATAAACATTATGAAAAGTAGTCATACAACTTATTTTTTTACCTATTTTACTTTGTTACTATTAATTAGTAATCAATTTGCGTTTGCAACTAATTTTCCTCCTATTAATCCTGCTCCCCCATTTCTCTTTCATTTGGCTGATACTACCCCAATAACACCGGATGATGTTCTTGGCATAAACAATAAGGTTACTATTGGTTCAAGTGCTAATGCATTTGACATTACCCCATTAAGTTCATTTAACAACGGAACTTTAATTGAACCCATTAATCGTACCACCCTTAAAGGTATTTCAACCGCATTTTATATTAGAGATTCTACTGCTAATTGGAGTTTTTATACCAATAATAAAACGCGACTTACCATTGGAGGCAATGGCAATATAACAACCGGAGCAGGCAGCCACCTTTTAATAAATAATGCAATGCCGGATGCGGATATTGCACTTCGGGTAAACGGAAATATTAGAGGCGATTCATCTTTGTTTATACAGGGCCCCAATGATCAAAATTCGTTTATTTCTCTTCATAGAAATGTAAACACATCTGGTACCGATATAATGGATAGTACTACTGTTTTTACCACAACTCCTACCGCTTGGGCTGTTGGACATAATATTCCTGCTTTACGTATTAGACACCCAAATAATGTAACCGGTATTGAAATTAACAACCAAAGTATTCAAAGAGATTTTTTAATCCTTCCCTATCAATATGGCATGGCGATTGAATACAATGGTGTTGTTGAATGTTGGGTAGGTGAATGGTCGGTTCATCGCGGACATTACTATTACGATATTGAAGGTAAAGGAAATGGTTGGGGCGGCGTTTTATGGGTAGGGGATGACAATGATGCAGGTGGAGTAAGAGTTACCGGACGCAATAACACTGAACTTGGCGGCAATGTTGCTTATGGCGAATTATCAGTAGAAAAATTTGGCGGTTCACCCAATGGTGATTTAAGATGGCGACTTCCCTCTACACAAAATCAATTTCAATTTGTTTATGGCGAAAGAGGAAGTTCTAATATTGTTGCCCAATTAAACCATCAAGGCCTAGTGTTGCCAATTGTACCCACGCTCGATTCTATTCAACAAGCAAAAACGGCACAAATCGTTTTTGATAGCACGAGTCAACAATTTAAAGGATATGATGGCGGAAAATGGGTAACCATGCACGACCCCATGAAAGTGGGGACTTTTAACGCCTCCGGCGATGGAATAGCAAATGTTTATTTAATTCCGCACGGATTGGGTGCAATTCCAAGTTATTACAGCATAACGCCCACCAGCACCCATGCGGGAAAATATAGCCATGTAAGTATTACTAGCAGCCATATTTTAGTTTACTTCGAAAGTGCACCGCCGGCCGGTTCTAATAACCTATCCTGGAATTGGATGATCAAGCAATAAAATGATAATAAAAGGGGTTCAGCATCAAGTTGAACCCCTTTTATTTAGCTTACATCACTTCGTTTACTCACGTCCATCTAACAAATTGCCTAACCCGCCTAAAATACTTCCTTCTTCCTTACGGTTGTAAGTATATTGTTGCAGCCTTCCCGCTAAACGACTAATTGGTAAAGACTGAATCCATACTTTACCCGGACCGCGCAAAACAGCAAAGAATAACCCTTCGCCACCAAACATCCAGTTTTTAATTCCTCTGATAAATTCAATATCAAAATCAATACCTGCAGTATAAGCTACCACACAACCGGTGTCAATTTTCAATATCTCGCCGGGTTTCAATTCTTTTTCAATTACATAACCGCCGGCATGTACAAAAGCCAATCCATCA
>JBJOQA010000045.1:0-6446 GCA_046050225.1 Bacteroidota bacterium
TTTGCCAAAATGCCGGCGGCAAAACAACAAGAATTTTTGCAAGCTTATTACAGTGCTGAAAAAGGCATTGGATACAACTTTGCAAGAACCAATATTCACAGTTGCGATTTTTCGAGCGGTAGCTACACCTACATTAAAGAAGGCGATAAAGAATTAACCAGTTTTGATGTGGCGCATGATAAACAATTTCGTATTCCGTTTATTAAGCAAGCGATTGCCGCCGCAGGCGGAAAACTGCCACTATTTGCTAGCCCATGGAGCCCGCCGGCTTTTATGAAAGACAATAACGACATCTTGCATGGCGGTAAATTAAAACCCGAATTTTATCAAAGCTGGGCAAACTACTATACCAAGTTTATCAAAGCTTATGAAAAAGAAGGCATCCCTATTTGGGGTATCAGTGTTCAAAACGAACCGATGGCTACTCAAAAATGGGAGTCATGTATTTTCACTGCAGAAGATGAGCGCGATTTTGTGAAAAACTTCTTAGGCCCAACTATGGAAAAAGAAGGCTTGAAAGAAAAGAAAATCATAGCATGGGATCACAATCGTGATTTAGTATATCAACGCGCCAGCACCGTTTTAAACGACCCAGAAGCTGCTAAATACATTTGGGGTATCGGTTATCACTGGTACGAAGATTGGAGCGGCGGAAAACAGATGTACGATAACGTTAGAAAAGTTCATGAAAGTTATCCTGAAACCAACCTCCTCTTTACAGAAGGCTGTACCTTCCCTTTCAACCTGAATAATGTTAATGATTGGAAATGGGGTGAACGATATGGCGATGCTATGATCAATGATTTTAATAGCGGAACAGTAGGTTGGACAGATTGGAATGTTTTGCTTGATGAAACCGGCGGACCAAACCATGTTCAAAATTTTTGTTTTGCACCGATTCATGGTAATACCAAAACCGGTGAACTAATTTATACCAGCTCTTATTATTATATCGGGCATTTCTCAAAATTCATCAAACCGGGTGCTAAAAGAATTATCAGTGCGCCAAGTCGCAGTAGCTTACAAAGCACGGCCTTCTTAAACCCTGATGGTAAAGTGGTGGTAATTGTTATGAATTCGGGCAACGCGCCTGTTTCTTACCAATTATGGATTAAAGGAAAAGCAACTACTGTTAATAGTAGAGCGCACTCTATTGCTACTTTAGTATTTTAATAACAACGAATAAACAAGAGAAAGGATGCTGCACAAAACAGCATCCTTTTTTCTTTTATATATCAAACTGAACATCAAAATTTAAAAGACAAGCAAGTGTTGAATGACAAATTTTGTTTGTCGCCCCAAGCATTATTGGTTGAAAAAACCGGGTCGTTACTTTTTAAATGCTTCAATTCAAAACGAAGTACCCAATGGCTTGAAATTTGATAATCGGCATTCATGGATAGGCCAGATATTTTAAACCCATCTGCAGTTTTTGCCGGAATCATAATTTGATGTCGATCCCTATAATACTCCCATCGCATAGCCATTCTAAATTTAGGAGATGCTGCGTAGCGAACCATTACAACAGGCGACCACCAAGTGCCTCTATTTTTAACGGTATACTTATCAGACCCAATATCTAATCCGGCTGTAATACCCCAATGTTTGCCGGGGGTATAAATTGCATAAATATTATGAAAAAATCTTACTGCATGAAAACTATCCGGCTTATCGCGTCCTAAAAAATTACTGTAGTTTAAGATTAACGCTGGCGTTGCTTTATAATTTAGTTGAATACCATAAGAAGGCTGATGAATAAAAGCCGGTGTAGCAATTTTTTGCCATCCATTTAAAACTAAAAAAGCGGCTGTAAACTTTTCATTTTTTGATAAATAGGAAGCTTTTATTCCGGTTTCATAATAGGGTGAATTTTCGGCAAGCATACTACGCGTAAGCGTCCAACAATCTGCACCCACTGCACTTTCAAATCCTATATGAGAAGGCAAAACACCGGCATCAATCCAAATATTATTCTTCTTTGAAACACGCACCCCAACATTGGCTTCGTATATAGGTTTTGCCCATTGGGGTTCTGCACTCAAATTATATTTTGAATAATCGCCCACCATGGCGGCAAGATTACTTCTAAAACCCCCTTTAGAAAAGGAAGCCTTCAAGTATAGGAGATTTAAGCCTACTTGATTTTGCCGCTTGTGATTATAATAAAAATCGGGTTTAACACGACTATCCCCCACAGTTCCTGCATAGCTGTAATAAGCTTCCGCATATCCACTAAATAACAAACTGCTACTATCTTGTTGCGCTCTAGCTACTTGGCAGCAAACTAAAAGAGCTAATACATATTTTAGTTTCATTTTACATCTCTCTTTAATTCAATATTGGCAATTGGATTTACAACTAACGGCACACTCTCCACTACCACATCACTCTTATCTAAACCAAAAGCCTTCTCATCACTCAAGCCTAACTCTTTCAATAAAAAATAATATTTCAATAACAGTCCGTCCTTCAATGCAAATTCATTTTCAACGGAAAGAAATTTTTCAATTACAATGAATTTAAAGTCAGGCTCAGCATTGTATTTGGTTGAACCATCCGGTCGCATATGCAAATTCAATTCTTTATTGGCTACCAAATCTTGTACAATCTTTTTAAAGTATAATTCAGTTTTGGGTTGCACTCTAAAGCCAACATTAATATTTACTTTAATCACTTTATCATCAATCAATTCAGAAACATCGTAACTCAACGTATACGGGCTTTCTGTTCGATTGATATGAACAAACCAATATACATCTGCTCTTTTAGGCTGCTTAGAAAAAATAGATTTAATAATTTTCTCTTCAATACTACTGCGTTGATTGGCCTTGGTTAAATAAATTAAATGCGTAGAAAATTTAGGAATGGCATCATCTTCACTCAGCAATTTTATTTGATTGGCAAACTTTCCCAAATCAACGAACTTGGTAAACTTGTTATTAATTTTACGCGCAAAGTACCATACGTACATAACCATAAAAATAAACAACTCAAAAAACAAAAACATCCAACGTTCTTTAATCTTTGCAACATTAGCAATAAAAAAAGAACTTTCAATCAATACAAAAATACCTAGAATAAGAAAAACGCCGTACTTGTTCCAACGCATTTTATAAAGCAAGAAAAAACCAAGCAAATAGGTTGTCATCATCATGGTTATAGTAATCGAAAAACCATAAGCAGCTTCCATATGTTCAGATTGTTTAAAGTACAAAACCATCAAAACACAGCCAAACCACAAAATACTATTGATACTTGGAATATAAATCTGGCCCTTTAATTCTGTGGGTTGACGCACAGTTACTCTAGGCCAAAAATTTAAGTTAATCGCTTCGCTGATCAGCGTAAACGATCCACTTATCAATGCTTGCGAAGCAATGATGGTTGCAGCGGTAGCAATGATAATACTTGGCATTAGAAACCAAGAAGGCATTATTTCAAAAAAAGGATTACGTCCATCTAAATAAGGATTTCCCTGGTGCATAAGCCAAGCCGCTTGTCCTAAATAAGCAGCAATCAAACTAATCTTCACAAAACCCCAAGTGATTCGAATATTTTTCAAACCGCAATGGCCTAAATCAGAATACAATGCTTCGGCACCTGTTGTGCACAAAAACACCGCACCCAGTAACCAAAACCCTTGAGGATAATGCACCAATAAATTATAGCCATAAACCGGATTCAATGCTTTAATAATACTAGGATAGTGAACAATTTGACTGAGCCCCGTTACTAGCAACATGGTAAACCAAATCGTCATAATTGGACCAAAAAACTTGCCGATAGCTTGTGTTCCAAAACGTTGAAAGAAAAACAACAGGGAAATAATGGCTACCACAATTCCGATAGTTATCGCATTACCGGATATCACTATATTTTCTAAACCCGGCACCATCCCCAACCCTTCAATGGCAGAAGAAACTGAAATTGGTGGCGTAATAATTCCATCAGCCAACAAAGTAGTAGCACCCAAAATGGTAGGGATCACTAATTTTTTACCATATCGCCTAACCAGGGCATACAGTGAAAAAATTCCTCCCTCACCCTCATTATCTGCCATCAGCGTTAGCCATATATATTTAATGGTTGTTTGAAATACCAATGTCCAAAAAATACAAGATACACCGCCAAAAACGAGCGCCTCATCAATTTGTCGTTTACCTACAATCGCTTTCAAAACATAGAGCGGACTAGTTCCAATATCCCCATAAATAATTCCGAGTGCTACAAACAGAGAGGCAATAGTTATTTTTTTACTTAATCCAGTTTTTGAATGTTCCATGTATTATTTATTTAAAACACAAAGCTGATTATTTGCGTATCAATAAGTCGTAAATAATCATCAAAAGCATATAAAGAAAATATAAAGACAGCTTCATTTAAAAGTAGAGGGAGGTTTGATTTTGATCAAATTTTACTTCCAAAATATCATCATGGGGGATAATACAATCTTCGGAATCGGGAGACTCCTGAAAGCCAATCAACTTAAATTTAGGTGCAAAATGCCAATTTAGAATATAGGGCTCGTCAAGCTGTTCCATCCCTCTGCAAAACCCAACAAAATAACCTTGATATTGCTTACCGGATTTAACAGTTATGCATACACGCTTATTTGTGCAAGCATAATATACTTGGTATAATCGATAGGAGGTATCTTTTATAGAGGCGTAATCAACATTCATTTGCATGCCTTTAAATGGCAATACAAAATTCAATTGTGTTACATCAGTAAATGATAAAAGAAAGCCGGAGTTCTATAAATAAAATATAAAGCGTTACTTCACAAATCGATAGCCAACGCCACTTTCAGTGACAATATGTTTGGGCTGGTTAGGATTGTCTTCTATTTTCTTACGGAGTGTACCCACAAATACGCGCAAATATTGCGTATCACTTTGATAGCCCACGCCCCAAATCTCTTTCAAGATAAAATGATGCGTGAGTACGCTGCCTTCATTTTTTACAAATAGTGCCAATAAATTATACTCAGTTGCAGTTAGCTTCAACAATACATCGTTCTTCTTAACCGAACGCGTCGTAAAATCAATAGTGCATTCCGAAAAGCTGATGATACTGCTCAAGTTTTCGGTTTGATTTCTTCGAATGGCAGAACGCATGCGAGCTAGCAATTCGGCGGTTCTAAAAGGTTTCGTTAGGTAATCGGTAGCGCCATTATCCAATGCGCTTACTATATCTTCCTCTCCATTTTGAACCGATAAAATAATAATGGATTTATTATACCAAGCACGCAAATCTTTTAATACTTCATGCCCGCTTTTATCCGGTAAACCTATGTCTAACAAAATTAATTCAGGCGGATGATTTGCTGCCATCACAACTCCCTCCTTGCCGGTTTCGGCCTGCCATACTTTATACCCGTTGCTCTCTAAAGCAATTTCAAGCAACTTCCTAATTTGTGGCTCATCATCAATCACTAAAACTTCTGCCTTATTCATTTTTTAAATTATTGAGATACGATGTTTCCGCCGGCAGGCGAATTACAAAACTTGCGCCCCCTAACACATTATTACTTAATTGAACGATTCCGTGATGTGCTTCAACAAAACCCTTTACAATAGAAAGACCTAGGCCGCTGCCCCCTGTTCTGGCATTAGGCAAACGGTAAAACTTATCAAACACCTGTTGCATCTCTTCTTCAGGAAAACCTTTGCCATCGTCGGCTACAGTAATCAAACAATGTTCGGCCTCATGAACTACCGAAATATAGATATGCGTTCCTTTCGGCGTGTACTGTACTGCGTTATGAATCAAATTATAGATAACCTGCTCTATTAACCCCCGATCAATTTTAAAAAAAGGCAATTGATCATTAGCCTGTAACACAATTGAGTGAAACTCGTTCTGCGGCAGTTTTTGAATAGTGGTGGCAATCATTTCATTTACATCACACCAATCCAAATTAAGTTTAAGCATCCCCGTTTCTAATCGGCTCATACTAAGCAAATTTTCAACCTGCCTGTTTAGTCGCAAACTTGCCGTATCAATTTCGTCGAGCAACGCCAATTGCTGTGCCACCGTTAATCGATCTTTATTCTCCTTCAAAGTATCTACCGAACCAATAATAGCCGCAATTGGCGTTCGAAGTTCGTGCGATAAAGAATTAAGTAAAGTATTGTACAATTTGATAGTATTCTCTTTTTCCTCTTTATCTCTTGCCTTACTTTCAGCTTTCCTTACTTTATTCGTAAGCACCGCATTAACTAATGCCACAAAAAAGTAAAGAAAAAACAACAACACATCTTCTGCCTGATCAATATGAAAAGTAAATACCGGCGGGATAAATAAAAAATTCCAAAGAATGGCACTCAAAACAGCTGCAATTAAAACCGGATAAATATCCAACAGCATGGCTAAAATCGAGACGGTCATTAACAACAGTAAGGCTACAACTTTATAACCAATGAGTAAATGAAAAAAATAACAGA
>JBJOQA010000046.1:0-10227 GCA_046050225.1 Bacteroidota bacterium
GTTTCACGCGCAACACAAATTAATTTCCGCCTTTCTTTTAAGATTACATCGGCCGCGCGTGTAATTAAATCGTTGCTTATACCACCTGCGATGCGCCCCAAAGTGCCCATGCTACAAGGGATAATAATCATGGTTTGGTAGTTGCCAGAACCGGATGCGAAGGGCGCTGAAAAATCGGTATTGGTATATAACCGAATTCGATCGTTTTTTTTAAGAAAAGCAGAAAGATTTTCCTCCGCAATTTCGGCTTCCCAAACCGTAGCGGCATTGGAAGAACAAACTACTGAAAGTTGCTGCCATTGATCTTGCAATGTCATTAGTTTTTCCAAGAGCAATTTAGCATAAGGGGCGCCGCTGGCTCCGGTGATGGCAACTACAATATTGTTCATTATTTTGGGTATTTTTGATGCTGTAATCTACTAAACAATCAATATATGCAAAAGGTTATTAGCTTTTTAGGAATTCTTTTAATCGGTTGTTTGCTATTGGCAAATAGGCCGATAATGAAATTAAACGCGAAAGCCGAAGTGAAATGGTTAACATTAGAAGAATTTCAAGCTGAATATGCCAAACAACCCAAGCCGGTTTTGGTTGATTTATATACCAGTTGGTGCGGCTGGTGTAAAGTAATGGATAGGGAAACGTATAGTGATGAAAAAGTAATTCAATATATCAATTCGCATTATTATGCAATTAAATTTGATGCTGAACGAAAGGATTCAGTAATGTGGAATGGAAAAAAATATGGCTATAATGCGCAATATAAAACCAATGAGTTAGCAATTTTTCTTACTGGCGGACGATTGAGTTACCCCACTACTGTTTTTATTCCTGATTTAAATGGGCCCGCTGCGCCGTTGGCCGGTTATTTAAAAATTAAAGATTTTGAACCACCCTTGCGATTTTTTGGAGATGGGGCGTATAAAACACAAAATTATCCCACATTCATGCAATCCTTTAAATCCAGCTGGTAACTATGCAACCTATCTATTTTAACCATCGTCTTTTATATGGTTTTTCATAGGATAAGGTTTAAGGTTAAATGGTTTCTGACAAGATTCGGCTATCGTGTAAAAATGATAGCCGTTTTTTTATTCATTAAAAATTTCAGGTTGGGTACCATACTTCTTCTAACAATAGTAATACAAAAGTAATTATAGATTTCGGCTAATAAATTTATTGGTTCTACCTAACTTGTCTAACCATATTCTGAACAAAGAAATAGCTGTATTTTTGTGTTTCGATTGAATAAACCGGTAACGTATGCTTTCCAAAAAAACACAATATGCTTTAAAAGCACTAGGATTTCTGGCTTCGCGATTTGGCGAGGGGCCTGTACTTATATCTGAAATCTCCACTATAAAAAAAATTCCCATTAAGTTTTTGGAGACTATTTTGCTTGAATTGAAGCAGAATGGCATTTTGGATAGTAAGAAAGGAAAAGGGGGCGGGTATTTTTTGGCTCAACATCCCAAAAAAGTTTCTTTAGCAACGGCTATTCGATTAGTAGGCGGGCCAATTGCCTTAATACCCTGTGTGAGTTTAAACTTCTATGAAAAATGCAGCGATTGTGATGAAGCAAGTTGTGGCTTGCATAAGGCGATGTTAATTACACGTGATGCTACGCTAAAAATACTAGAAAAGAAATGCCTGCTCGATTTAATCGATGAATAAATCAATAACAGGCATTTTGAATTTGATATTTAAGCAGTTGCTGTTTCTTCTTCATCCATTTCTCTAAAATATCCGGCTAAAGAGAGTGGACCACTTCCTTCTATCACAAAAACCAATAACAGCAAAATAAGTAAAATTGAATAGGCTAAATCAATTTCCATTTTAAAAATGGGTTTTTGAAAATGCACAAAAATGATTGCGCCTAAAATGATTGGAATTTGTAATACGGCTGCCAAGCGGGTAAATAAACCAAGTATTAATAAGAATCCGCCCACAATATGTGTCCAAGGAATAACATGAATTAAGATATTGTTATAACCGGCCAATGCAGTTGTACTGATTAACTTATCTAGGTCGGCAGGATTATCCAAAAAAGTAACGCCTCTTAATAACAACGCGGCACCTAAAGCTAATCGAATTAATGCAAGCCATCTAGGGTTATGACTTGCCGTCCAAGCTGAGATTTTCGTAAAAATTGACATACTCGTTTGTTTTGGTTATGAGATATTATTTAGTGCAATCGTTGAACTCTTTAAACACAAAACCATTTCAATTTCTCCGGAGGCATTTCCTGAACTATTCCGCAACTTCCACTTGATAACCCAAAACTGCTTGATTATTAATCAGTACATATACAGGATAGCTGTCCTCTTCTTCGAATTTAAAGGAAAAAAAGATATTTCCGTCTTTTAATTTGTAATCCACTGTTTTTTTTCTTCTTTTCTTCTCTGTACCCACTTCTAAGGCTACAATTTCGATGTTTTCGCTGCCTTGAACGCGAATAGAAAACTCAACACTAGCGCCAACTTTGGTTTTAATAAATCCATTTTGTGGTGAATAACCCTTTAAATTCCAACGAAATGCAACGTCTTTTACTACGGGTTGTTGAAAAAAATCTTTGATGGATTTTGTTCCTGCTCCTAATAACCAAGCGCTATTATCCGGAAAATGTTGGTAGTTAAATATGGTTCTGTCGGCGAAAAAATAATCAGGATTGAAGGATCTCGTGTAAATAGTCATTTTTTCATCCGTATAACCGCTTCCCCAAGTAGGATCAACATAATGCCAAGAATCCGGACTTTGCCCTAATTGTACAACCGCCCAAGTATGATTCATTGCATCCGGTTTTTCACCAATTTCTTCAGTACGTCTTTTTGCATAGCCATCAACTGTTAGGCATCGAATTTTGGCAACACTACACATGTCTTGAAATAGAGCCGCATAACCATTGGCGATGGTTTTTCTTTTGCGTAAAACTTCTTCTGAAGTCATCTTTTCATCCGAACCATTTTTGCCTAATTTGCAATCAAAATCAATATTGAATGCAATCCAAGTAAAAATAGCTCTCACTTTTTCTTTTGGCTCCGAAAACTTATTGGTAAGTAAATAACTGATCGAACCGGCATTCAATGTGTCTAATTTTCCCAATGATTTCACATAATTGTCAACCGTTTCAAACTGTGCTTTAACAGGTAGCATTGCGGCGGCAAAAAGAATTGCACAAACACTTATAAAATATTTTATTTTAACTAACATATCCTAAATTAACAACTAAAAACAATCCATTGCAATAAAGGCATGAAAAATTTTGTGAATTTTAATTATGATTATCAAATTTTCTGCGGATATTAAAAAATACCATGAAAATGGTGAAAAAACCGGTTGGTCTTTTTTAGAAGTGCCGGAGGCGATAGCCGTACAACTGCATGCAACTGATCGTAAATCGTTTCGTGTTAAAGGATTTTTAAATCAAACTGCCATCAAACAAGTGGCCTTGGTTCCGATTGGTGATGGTAATTATATTTTGCCTTTGAATAATACGATTCGAACACAGATAAAACGGAAAGTGGGAGATGTGGTGTTGGTAGAAATAAGTAAAGACATTGCTGCTTTTGAATTGTTTCCACCTTTTAAAGATTGTTTACAAGACGAACCGGAAGCGTACCATTTTTTTAATACTTTATCCGTTTCACATCAGCGATATTTTAGTAACTGGATTGTTGCAGCCAAAACCGAGGCCACTCAAACTAAAAGAATGGCAATGGCAGTAAATGCCTTGGCAAAAAAAATGGGATATCCCGAGATGATTCGATGGGAAAAACAACAAAAGTTAAATGAGTAAAAAATGCCTTGATTTTTGGGTATTAAATTCCAAATAAATCATGAAATACCTGAATGCCATCTGCATTACCCAAACCACTAAGACTACAAGCCCTTTCAGGATGCGGCATCATGCCAAATACATTGCGTTGTGCATTGCTAATGCCTGCAATATGGTTGGTGGCGCCATTGGGATTTGCTGCATCGGATAATGCACCATTTTCATCACAATAGCGATAAATAATTTGTTGATTCGCTTCTAATGATTGCATTGTAGCTTCATCGGCATAAAATCGGCCTTCGCCATGTGCTACAGGAATTTTTAGGGGAGTGGCCGCTTCGTTATGGCCGGCGCGGATGAACACATTTTTGCAAACAAATTGTTGTTTGTTATTTCTTAGTAAAACACCCGGTAACAAACCACTTTCACATAAAATTTGAAATCCATTACAAACGCCTAATACTTTTCCCCCATTTTGAGCAAATTGAATTACACTTTGCATCATTGGGCTAAAACGGGCAATTGCACCGCAACGTAAATAATCACCATAGCTAAAGCCTCCGGGTAAAACAATGCAGTCTTCTCTTGTAAAAGCACTTAAATCTTTGTCTTTATGCCAAAGTTGAATTACTTCTTGCTTCAGATGAATTTCTAAAGCTTCAATCATATCTCTATCGCAATTACTACCGGGGAAAACGATGACGCCAAATTTCATATTGGTGGTTAGATTACATGAAGAAATGTAAAAATCGTGGCAAAAATAACGCAATTCGCCGAACAACAAGATTAAGAAACAAAATATCCAAATGCGATTACAAATCCAACAATAAGCCAATGAAATAAATGCGGAAAGAATTTTTTCTCAGGGTAAAAAAAAGTACAACCAATAAGTGCAGAAAGCGGGATTGCACACAAAATCCAATAACTAAAGGTATTGGTTGCATTGATAAAAGGTACAAAAATGGAAACAAATAAATAGAGAAATACCAGGTTCCAACTTTTTCGGGTTTGAACCAATTGGCGATAGTAGTTTTTTCTTATAAAATAAATTCCGCCAAGGGATGCAAACAATACGATGGTAATTGCGGCTAGTGCCCAATTAGTTTGATAAAATTTGGGAAAACTCAACGCTACGCCCGGAAAATGATACCCTTTCCAAGTGTCGGTTAAAAAAAGATAGGCGGCTAAAAAATAATAGGGTGCGATAATTCCAAATAAGGCAGTAAGCCACTCAGCTAACTTAAAAGGTCTGGTAAATAACAAACCAAATATTATAAGTGCTGAAAATGCAATCGCCGGGAAGTAGAAAAAAGTAACAATGCCCAATGCCATGCCCAAATTAAAGAGTGTTGAGAGTGGCTTTTTAATGTAATGTAAACCGCTCATACGGGCCCAAATCCAAATCAACAATGAATTTACAATTAAGGGAGAGGATAAAATATTCCATTCTTTAAAAAGTGATGTAATAAGAAGGTAAGCCATTGCCATTAAATAATTAGGCTTTTGCATGAGCCTTTGCTCATTAGCTAACTGATTAAAGGTAATTGCTTGAGTAAAGAGTAAAAGATATACAATTAGGGGATAGATTATCGGTAGGGTATGTCCAACAACTCCAAGTTGGTTAATCAACAACTTAAACAAAAATCCATCTGTTTGTTGCGCCACAGGTATCGTTGGATGGATGAACATGGGCAATTTTAACAAAATGCCGTAGATCAGCAACAGAAAGGTGTTAAATGGATTATTGGCTTTGAAGATGCCCGTCACAGCAATGGGGTTTAGTATTACAAAAATGCGCAATAATCCTGAAACAGGCAATAGTTATTTGCCATAAATAGCATGGCATCCAATTTGTCTCGGCCAAAATTAAAAATCAATTCGAGCAAATACAATTTGTCCGCGATAGTTTGCCGGCACAATTACTTGTCGGGGTCCTACTTGTTTACAAAATCTGGGCATAAATTCAACGCCTCTTTCATATGTTTTTAAACTAGGTAAGCGTTTTTGATTTCCCATCGCGGTAAAAACAACCTGCATCAGTAGCTTTTCTCTTTTGGTAATGTCATTATAAATAAAATGGAGTCCATCGTTGGTGAAGAAATTACCAAAAGAAAGTTGATTGTCGCCCTCGTCGGAGGATTGTTGCTTAGAAAGTACTGACTCCCATTGGGGATCTCCGGTTTTATCAATACTCAATAAAATTACATTTTCATAATAATGACGCGTAGTAGAAAAGTTGTTTGCACCAAAGCTATTTAATGGACGATAGTAGCTTCTATAAAATGGGTCGTAAAAATAATACATGTTGTTATTGATACCCCAAAAGTCGTTGCGATTCCAATTGGATGCGCCTGTGTTTGAATTTTGGGTAGTGATATATTCGGCTGTAAGTAAGTAGCCGCCATCTTTTTTTAAGAAGATATTTTGTAAAGTAAAATCATTGAAAATAGTTTTGTTGCTACCTGATGTTTTTGCAAGGCTGCGGATGCTATCTTCCAATACAACAAAGGAAGTGTAAACGCTTTTGTCGGTAACAGGATCCCATGATGTTAAAAAGATACCGTCCACATCTCCACCTCGTTCAATATTATAAAATGAAGCGATGATATATTTTTTATTAAGGTTGTCAATCTTAAAAATAATATCATCCACATAGGCACTGTCAATTTGAAGTTTTTTGGTGATAAAAAGGTCTAATGCGGCAGGTTTTTGAATGAGATAAATGGTGTTGGCATAACCTCTTTTCATGTCGTTTTTGGTACCCACAAAAACTAAGTTGCCTTCGTTGTCTAATAAAAATTCATTGTAAACATCGCGTTTACTATCATACGGCATGGAGAGGTATGATTTTTTTTGTAAGCGAAGTTGGTTATCGTAAAGTAAGGTGCCATAATCTAATTGCTGATCATTTTTTATGATCTTAAAAATCATGATATATTGCTTGTTGTCGCTTCGCAAGAGCGAGTAAATTTTATTATCGCCTAGCCCTTTTAGTTGGGTGGTATCCATTAAGATTGGTTCTGACTGCTTTTTGCCATTCGCATCAAACTTCACAGACATGCAATAGACAATGCTTTTCTTTTGGTATTGATAAACAATATGAAAACCATCATTGAGTGCCACATAATCAACATTCAGTGTGCGGTTAGGCAAAAAGTCGAGATCGATGGTTTCTTTTAAATGCATCGAATCATCAAAAACAGCCAAATCATGCCGCCATCCCAAACTTTTTAAAACAAAAACATGGTTGTTCATTTTTCCGATAATATGAAAATTCATATTTCTGCCTTCATCCTTGATGGGGTCTGAAAAGGTAATATTTTGGGCATTTGTAATTAATGGGAAGAAAAGTAAAAAGCTAATAAGTCGTTTCATCTTAGATGGTTATACAATAAAAATACGGATTAATCATTTGTTCTCAACTTTGTACTAGTTTTTCTGTTATGTTTTAATATTTATCAAACAAAATACTAGAATATGGGGCAAGAAAAGGTAATACTAATTGCCGGTGGTACCGGGTTAGTTGGCAAGGCGTTGAGCCAGTCGTTTATTGATAAAGGCTATCGGGTTATTGTGTTAACGCGCAAACCTGAACTATATAAATCTACGCATCAATTAAAATTTGCATTTTGGGATCCGCAACAACAAAAAATAGACTTGGCAGCATTTCAACAAGCAGATGCGATTGTAAATTTGGCCGGTGCCGGCGTGATGGATAAGCGTTGGAATAATAAGTATAAAGATGAAATACTACAAAGTCGTATTGAAGCAGGAAAATTTATAGCTAATTTATTACTTCAGCAAACCAATAAAGTACAGGTAGTTGTAAATGCATCCGCCATTGGATGGTATGGGCCGGATAAGGAGCCTATAAAGCCATTTGTGGAGAATGACCCTGCGGATAGCCATTTTCTAGGCGAAACTTGTCGATTATGGGAGGAACAAATTGATCCAATAAGCAATACTGCTATTCGTGTTGTTAAGTTAAGAATTGGCATTGTGCTTAGTGAAAAGGGCGGCGCCTTTTTGGAATTTGCAAAATCTATAAAATGGGGTATTGCTGCCATTTTGGGTAATGGGAAGCAAGTGGTTAGTTGGATACACATCGAAGATCTCGTTCGAATGATACGATTCGCAATAGAAGAAGGCAACTTAACTGGTGTGTTTAATGCTGTGGCACCCGCACCTATTACGAATCGAGAACTAACATTGATGATTGCACGAAAATTGAGAGGGCGATTCTTTATCCCTATTTATGTGCCAAGTTGGCTATTGAAATTAGTCTTGGGAGAAAGTAGTATCGAAGTGTTAAAAAGCACTACGGTAAGTTGCGAAAAGATACAGCATAGCGGTTTTACTTTTTTGGCACCTTCTTTTTTTGTTGCCTTGCAAAAAATAACAAGGCATTCAACTGATTAGGTTGGATGCCTTGTTAACTATCTTAAAGCTATTTTACGTTTAGTTCAATTTTAAGATTTTTAAGGTGTGCTGCCCGGTTGAAACAGCCGGAGTCATCGTGTTGCTTAAATTACCAATTTGAATGGAAACCGTACCTCCTGCACTTAATTGCACGATAGTAAATCCATCTAAATTGCCTCTCACTGTAGATCCACTGTAAGGCGTTAAGGAGGTTGCTACCTCTGTTTCTGTTGCACTATTTACAATGATTCTTCCACTCAGCGTATTGTTTACACTATTTGCTACGGTGTATTGATTAGAAAAACTAATTTGGTATAAGCCTGCTGATGGTGCTGTAAATACGCCGGATGTTGTATTGTATGCGGTTCCTACATTGGTAGTTGCAGAATTGTATGCCAATGTTGAAAAAGATGAACCCGGTGAATAGGATGTTGTGCGTGAAGCTGCTACCAATAGGGTAATTCCGGAAGAACTGCCGGTAAAGGCAGAAGCATTGCGTTTTCTCACCACTCCTGCACTATTGATGGTGAGCACACTGTCGGTTGATGCGCCACTGGCAACGCTGCTTAATGTTAAAGCCCCCGCAACAGATAAAGTGCTAGATAAAGAAGCTGCCCCTGCTACAGATAAAGTGCTTGACAAAGCTGCGGCTCCGGCAACAGATAATGTAGAGCTTAAAGCACTGGCGCCGGCAACAGACAAGGTGCTTGATAAAGTGGTGGCTCCGGTAACCGCCAGTGTACCACCCACAGCAACATTACTTGAAAAAGTTTTTGCTCCTGCAAAAGTTTGGGCCCCGGTAGTTACCACCCCTCTCGCCGTTGTAGAGGCATCGGGTATATTAAATGTGTGAACTGAGCCGGATGATGAAATATTAAAATCGCTTCCTGTTGTACCTGTTGAAAATGTTTGGGTACCTCCTGTTAATGAGTTTAAGGAAATTAAGCCATTGTTGCCGCTCAACACACTTGCAACTGTGCGTCTGTATACTCTTCCGTCGGCCGTGTTTATCGTAAGCAATTCATCTGTAGTGTTACCTGTACCTATTGCAGTTAGATATGTAGAACTGCTTGCTGTCAAAATTCCACTAAAAGTGCTATTTCCTGTAAAAGTTTTTGCCCCTGCAATTGTTTGGGTATTCGTTGAAATTACTCCTCTTGCGGTAGCTGATGCATCCGGTAAATTGAAGGTATGTGTTGTGCCGGATGAAGAAATGGCGAAATTGGTACCTGAAGTGCCTGTGGTAAATGTTTGTGTACTTCCTGTTAATCCATTCATACTGGAAATAAGAGGAAGCGTTAACGAATTACTCGCATAACCATTTATCGTTGAGGTTAAATTGCTACCGCTTAAGGATAATACACTCGAATTAATCATATTAACATTAGCCCCTGTTACCCCATTTACGGTGGTAGACAAGTTGTTGGCAGAGACCGTATTACTAATAGAATTTACAATGCTTACGCCGCTGCCGCTAATGCCGTTTACCGTTGTTGATAAAACATTGTTGGCACTAGAATTACTTACACTATTTACGGCAGTTGTACTAGATGACACGCCATTTACATTGCTGGTAATGGTATTTACACTACTACTGATATTGTTAGTTGTAGAACCACCTGAACCAGAAAAGGTAACTGTTGACCAACTTGGTGATGCGGGTGTACCCGAATTTACTTTAACAACATTTTCGGTGGTATTGAAAATGATCAAACCTTTAGCCGGTAAAGGGATCGCATTTTGTTGGGTAGTGGTCATTCGAGGCGGCAAAAATCCTTTGATGGTGCTGCTTACATCTAGCATTGCACTGGTATCAGGTTGGTCGCCGGTGCTATTAATGGCAATGTTTTGAGCGAGTGCTTTTTGTGCATTCATTGCTATAAGCAATAGCAATAAGGGCAGTAGTTTTTTCATACTGTTGGTTTGTAAAGGTTTTATGGCTAAATAGGGATATCCGGACAAGTGAACGTTGCCAATATGGATAAATTCCTGTAGAGGCATAACGTATTTCTATTTGTTTTATTATGAATGCA
>JBJOQA010000047.1:0-5556 GCA_046050225.1 Bacteroidota bacterium
TTAGATTTTAGCAGCAATTGGTAGCGTTGCATTTTTACCAAACGCTTTTTCATTTCCTTTAATAAATGCGTAAAGAAGGCTTTCTTAGATTGAAAATGCCCCGGATTTTCGGCATGAATGATATGGGTAAAACAAGTTGAGATTACCGCTAATTCTTCTGTAATTTCTGCTGCTAGTTTGGGGCTCAACAACCAATAACAATGTGCATCCGCTGTTTTGGCAAATAGCTGTTGCAGCCAAGTTTTTAGTTGAATGGGCGTGCTATAGGCTACAAAAAGATGCGGCATTCGCTTTAAGGATTGCCACTGCAATTGATTGCTACTATCTTGCCCTATTGGAAACTGCATCTGCATCGTACCCCACAATTTGCACAAAATTAGGCAGCACCTGCCAAATTAAATGCAAACGACCAAGCAAATTGCTTGGCCGTTTGTTATGAAAATTAGAAATGCCTATTGAATAAATGCCGTTATCACTTGTTGATAATCATTGTCGTTGGTTACTTTTAATTGATAAATGCCTTTTGCAATGCCGGTAGGTAAATGGATACCATATTGGGTATTGCCGGTTGTTAAAATGATAGACTGCGTCCAAACGGTTACGCCATTTTGATTTACTAGCGCTAATTGATATTTACCTGCTTGTTTGAGTGCAATATCCAAATTTAAAAGATGGTTGGTAACCGGATTCGGAACAATGCTAATTTGTTGATTGTTTTTAATTGGTGCAACTTTTACAATAGCACTCAATTGCGTTTTGCCGGCAATGTCAATACTTTTAACCCTATAAAATACGGTTGTTTCAGGGGCCTGTAAATCGGTAATTTGATACTGGCCTTGATTTGCATTTGCATTTGAAGCGGAAATGGTTTGACAGGTTCTAAATAACAAGCCATCCAATGATCTTTCAATTTCGTATTTGTTTAATTCTTGTTCATTGGCAACTTTCCAATTAACCGTAATTGCATGATTTGTTCTTCCGGCATTCACCGAAATAAACCGAACCGGAAGGGTTCCTAAAGATTTATAAACAATGAACCATCTGTTAGTAGCTTTACTCGCTGCCGTATTGGTAACCACAACTGGTATTTGATTGCTGGTATTTGAAATTAATGGCATTTCCGTGTTGGTAAAACGATCTACTAAATAAGCGGTAGCTCCACTGTTTTCGATGTTTAACGGTAAAACTTCAATTACATAGTTACGGGGTTTTAAACCACTGGCATAAAATAATAAACTATCATTTGCTTGAATACTATTTCTTCTTTCCACCACTAGGTATTCGATACCATTTTGGATGCATAGATTTTCGCCGGTGTTCCCTAATTTGCGTGCATCCTCAGCGTTCAAGCTGTTGCTGTAACTTGCGCCATATTCTGCTAATGTACCATCAATCAAGTTTTCAGGCGCAAATGTATTTGCATAGAAATTGACGCGAATATTTTGCGCAGTGTTATCAGGCGAAGTTGGGCGCGACACCAAAATACTACCACTAGATTTGGCCGACTCTTCAATTTGAACGGTTCCTGCACTACCAGTTGCATGAACAAAAAATGCTTGGCCCGATTGAATGGTATTGTTGATAGAACCTCCGCTTCCATAACTTCCGCCGCCAGGCGTAACGGTATAATTGGTGCCATTAAACGTAAAGGTTTGATAGGCGCCAAAACCTAGGGCACCGGTTAGTTTAGGATCCCAAACATAAAAGATATTATCAATGCTACCCGATTTGGTGATATTTCTGAAATCAATTGCAGAAGGGAACGGGTTGGCGATGGATGCATTTTTGTTTGCGGTAACTGTTAATGAAGATTGGGTACCTTGTTTTAACGGACCGGTAGCGCGCAAAACGGTGGCTGTTGTGGTACTATTCGAACTTGTGCAACCCCGGTCACCCCGTATCCAAATCATATATCCTTCAGCAGCACTTAAGGTATTGTAGGTACTGCTTACTTCTGTCCAGTTATTACTAGATGGGTTATACGTTTTTAAACTAACGGTATTACTTTGTGCATCGAAGCCTAAAGCCGTTGCATTGGGCTGGGCGCTAGTTATCCAAGTACCATAACCGTTGCTATTGCTACTTCCGGTGGCTTCACCTTCTTGCCAAGCATCTTGAATGCTTTGGGTTCCTTCAACGGGTACAGAAAGAAAATGCCATTTTCTGCCGGATGAAATATAACGTTCAACCGTTACATCGCCGGTAATATAACCACCTGCATTTGCACCTGCCGCTACGGAGGCGGTGCCCGAAGCATTAGATACTAAATGAAGCTGTCCATTTGCATTTAAATAGCCCGAGTTAGGTGTAAGAACACCGGTAAGTAAAAGTTTATTGCCAAGGGTAACTGTTTGGCTACTGTTATCAATGGTTAGATTATTTAACAGGTTGGTGGTGCCGGGTGTGGTTTGGTCAAATGAAAGTGTTGGGCTATCGTTCACACCATCTACAATAATATTACTGGTGCTTCCGCCGCGTAAACCACCGGATGTAACATTGTTAACATCACCATTTATGGTAAGGGTTTGATTGCCGATTGCTAAAATGGCATTGTTGCGAAAGCTTAGGGTGCCGATTACCGCAATATCTGCTGCTAATGTTTTTACTCCTGAGCCCGAAATGGTTAAATGGTTATAATCAATACCACTTCTTAATGCACTTACAGATTGATTGCTTCCTGAATAGTCAATTGTTCCTGTGCTGCCCAAGTTATGGGTATCGTAATTGGCCGGTAGCGTGGCCGTTCCACCAATTTTTAGAGTTGCATCATCTGATACCGCTAAGGTTCCACCTAGGCTTGCACGATCAATGGCATATCCATCAGTGTTTAATGTTCCTGATTGTATTGTAAGATCACCATTTAAACTTAAATGATTGAGCAAGGTTACAGTGCCGCCCGATTTATTTACAATTAATGAGGCTAATGCATTGGAACTACCGGGAGCCGATTGGTCGAAGTTGATTGAAGAAGAAACAGATCCCTTTAAAGTGAGGTTGCTGCCGGTTGCACCTTGCAAAGCCTCAGGCTCTGTATTTATGATAACACCATTTAGGGTTAAATTTCGATCCGCTAAATGTAAGTTTCCTGAAGTTAGGTGTAAGGTATCTGTTACCAATAAATCATTGCCGAGAGCGGTTACCCTATGGTTGTGATTAATGGTAAGTTGGTTTAATTGGTTAGTAGTGCCAGGGGTGGTTTGGTCCATATACAAAGTGCGATTATAGGCTCCACTAAGTATTAGTTTACTGTTTGCGTCGCCAACAAAATTTCTTGTGCCGCTTGCAGAATTGCTGATATCACCTTCTAAAGTGAGGGTATTGTTTCCTATGCTTAATTTAAATGAAGATGCGCCAAATGTTAGCGTTCCGCCAACGGTAATATCTCCTGCTAAAGATTTATTACTATTATTTATACTAAGGTTACCATATTTTGCCCCTGCATTTAAAACAGCAATTTGTTGGGGAGATGATCCTCGATAATCTACCGTACTGGTACTTGCTAAACTGTATGTTGCAAAGTTTGACGGCATGGTTGCCGAACCGGTGATGCGAAGTGTACATCCCGCATTTACTTGTAAGGTTCCTCCTAAACTTGTACGACTAACTGAATAAGAGTTCAAATTAAAAATACCACCTGTAATTTGTAAGTCGCCGGCAATATTGATGTTACCATTAATTTGTTTTGTACCCGTACCTGAAATAACTAAGGTACCATAACTCTGTGAAGAATTTAATAAGGCCACTGTTTGCGAAACGCCATAATAATTGATGTTGCTAGTAGCGCCAATGTTATGGGTGTTAAAGTTGAAAGGGAGTGTTCCGGAGCCACCGATGCGTAAGGTTGCGCCATTTGCAATGGTTAATGTACCACCAACACTATTTCTATAAGCGCTAACCCCGTCGGTATCTAACGTGCCGCCTAAAACGCTAAGGTCGCCGTCTATTTGTAAGCCGGATGCGCCAACCATGGTGCTACCACTTTGAATTACCAGATTATTAAATTGAAATAAGTTATTGGGAAGCGTACCTGTACCGGTAAGTACAACAGTTCCGTAGTTGGTGCTATAGTCGCCGCTAACATCTACATCGTCTTCAGCAATACTACCCGTTGTTAGGGTTGCATTGCTGCTTAATGACAAAGTACCAAGCGCACCGGCTTGATCGCCCATGAGTATTTGGTTAGTAACTGTTAGTGAGGAGGTTCCTGAGAAGGTTAATGTTCCACTATTCAAAATGTTACCGAGGCCCAAGCGTAAATTTTGGCAAGCGGCTCCTGTGTTGTTTACGGTAACGGTGTAATTTGCTGCAATCACCACATCGTCGGTACTTCCGGGAATACCAGAATCCCATGTGCTGATATCGTTCCAATTACCGGATCGAATCGCATTTTTTTGAGCAAATAGTTGAAAAGTGAATAGGAGGAAAAATCCTATTGTGGTGCTGATTTTAACGCATCGAAAATTAAAGGCGCGGCTTAATAGCCTGCCCATGTTTACATGCTGGTACATAGTGATACGGATATTTATGGCTTAAAAGATTTTGATGGAAATACATTTTTTTGGCACGAAAAATGCACTTCTTAAAAATCTACAAAGTGGCTGCTTGCAAATTTGCAGGTAACCACCTTGCTTTAGCCTAACGCAGCGTAAAAGCGAATATTGTTTTGCGAAAAGCCATGCAACAATAGGCTATTCCACCTCATAAAATCCTTGCCTGAAAAGGGTTTCAACTATAATGTTGTATACGGTTCAGATTGAATTCACTATATAGCTTCAAAAATTATAACGCAAAAAAAAACTACAGTTCAATCTAAATTGAACTATAGTTGTGTAGAAAAAATCAGGTATGTTTTTAGGGAACTATGTGCTTAATTTTTTACAAAATGCAAATGTGCAATTTGTCCGTTTTGATCCATTATGCTGATATTGTAGAATCCTTTAGATAAGTTTCGCACATTTAACGAACTATAATTTTCATTTTGACGGAAGTGATTTAGCTCCATTTTTTTGCCGGAAATATCGGTTACCACAATTTCTTGAATATTATTTTTATTGGCTTGCCAAATTTGAAGATCATGTTGAACCGGTTTAGCCAAGATGAAAAATTTATTCGGTTGGTTGGCTATCACTTGTGCCGAATAAAAAACTTGGCCGGCTTGATCAATCATTTTTAAACGATAAATATTTAAACCATCAAACAAAAAATGATCGGTTACCTCTTGAACATCTGCTTCGCTTGGTGCAATGGTGGTTAAATAAGTAAAAGAAACCCCATCGGTACTTTTTTCAATTACAAATCTTTTTGCGCGATTACCAATTGGATTTTGCCAAGACAATAGGCAAGATTGCGAGCGCATGCTTGCGCGAAGTTGGATAGCGGCCGGTTCTCCGATTTCAGCAATGGGGGTAGCAAATGCTTGCGTGAAGGCAGCAAAAATAAAGGCTAAAATTACTGTTGTACTTTTCATGTTGTGTATCATTGGGTGAGATTAATCAATTGCTTGATTTTTCTTTGATACCGGATTAATGCGTCAACAGTTTTTGTAAGGTTGGATTT
>JBJOQA010000048.1:0-8421 GCA_046050225.1 Bacteroidota bacterium
CGATGGTTTATTTTTTTATTTAAAAGCATATAAATATTTTAAAAAATTGATAATCAAACATTTATGATTTATAATATTTTAATTGCACTTTGTTTTTGATCCCGATTTTTGGGTTTTGAAACATTCGATTAATTTATTAGGTTATAGTGGGCGAATATTTTGTTTAATATTTATATTTATAGTTATTGTAAATCAATTAATTATAAATTTTAATTGAAATTAAAATAATTCATTAATGGTTTGTTAATGATGCCCATAGCTATTTAGTTGAAGGGCTGCGGGACAGCGCGTATAGCCCCCGATCCCTCGGGGCTAGCAGCAATGGCCCGAACAAATGCTGAGCTAATGATCAAATGTTCACAGCTCCATAATTGAAATAACCCAATTCAAACTATGCGTTGAAATGTCAGCATTGATGTCATACGATTCTGCCTTATATCCGACATATTGTAATCGATTGCCCAAAAAATCTGCCAATATTTCACCTATTTGGCAATGGCACAATCATTGAATTATGGGTGTAAACAAAATTTATATTCATGGGAAAGATTATAGGCATTGACTTAGGAACTACAAACAGTTGCGTTGCAGTAATGGAAGGTAACGAACCGGTAGTAATTGCCAATGATGAAGGACGTCGTACCACCCCTTCCATTGTGGCATTTTTGAAAAATGGCGAACGTAAAGTAGGTGATCCTGCAAAACGTCAAGCCATTACCAATCCGCACAACACCATCATGAGTGTAAAACGCTACATGGGGCACAAGTGGAATGAAGTAACTGACGAAATTACCCACACCAGCTATAAAGTGGTGAAAGGTGACAATGATACCGTTCGTATTGATATCGACGGTCGCTTATATACGCCGCAAGAAGTAAGTGCAATGACGCTTCAGAAAATGAAGAAAACTGCAGAAGACTACTTAGGCCAAGAAGTTACTGAAGCGGTAATTACCGTTCCGGCATATTTTAACGATGCACAACGTCAGGCAACTAAAGAAGCCGGTGAAATTGCCGGTTTAAATGTTCGTCGTATCATTAATGAACCAACCGCTGCCGCTTTGGCTTACGGTTTAGATAAAAAACATGCCGATCAAAAAATTGCCGTATTCGACTTGGGTGGCGGTACTTTCGATATTTCTATTTTGGAATTAGGTGATGGCGTTTTTGAAGTAAAAAGCACCAATGGTGATACCCACTTAGGTGGTGATGATTTTGATGTGGTAATTATGGATTGGTTAGCTGAAGAATTTAAAAAAGACGAAGCGATTGATTTGCGTAAAGATCCAATGGCTTGGCAACGTTTGAAAGAAGCAGCAGAAAAAGCAAAAGTAGAATTGTCTTCTTCTTCAGAAACAGAAATCAACTTACCGTACGTAACAGCGGTTGACGGTGTTCCAAAGCACTTGGTGAAAAAGTTAACTCGTGCGCAATTTGAAAAATTAGCGGATAACTTATTTGAAAGATGTTTGAAGCCATGTGAATTGGCTTTGAAAGATGCCGGCATGAGCATCAATGAAATTGATGAGGTGATTTTAGTAGGAGGTAGCACCCGTATTCCTAAAGTGCAAGAAATCGTTGAAAAATTCTTCGGTAAAAAACCAAATCGTGGTGTGAATCCGGATGAAGTGGTTGCTGTAGGTGCTTGTATCCAAGGTGGTGTATTAAGCGGCGATGTAAAAGATGTATTGTTGTTAGACGTTACGCCTTTGAGTTTAGGTATTGAAACAATGGGTGGTGTAATGACGCGCTTGATTGATAGTAATACAACCATTCCTACCAAAAAATCTGAAACCTTCAGTACAGCAAGCGATAATCAACCGGGTGTTCAAATTCATGTTTTGCAAGGTGAACGTCCGATGGCAAATCAAAATAAGAGCTTAGGTATGTTTAACCTGGATGGTATTCCTCCGGCACCACGAGGTGTACCTCAAGTAGAAGTAACTTTTGATATCGATGCAAATGGTATCTTACACGTTACCGCCAGAGATAAAGGAACCGGTAAGAGCCATAATATCCGTATCGAAGCAGGTAGTGGTTTAAGCAAAGAGGAAATTGAAAAAATGAAAGCGGAGGCAAAAGCTAACGAAACAGCTGATAAAGCAGAAAAAGAAAAGGTTGAAAAAATTAACCAAGCGGATAGCTTGATTTTCCAAACTGAAAAACAATTGAAAGAATACGGAGACAAAATTAGTGCTGATAAAAAAGCACCTATTGAAACCGCATTAAATCAATTGAAAGAGGCACACAAATCGCAAGATTTAGCTGCTATCGATCAAGCTTTAGAAGCAATGAACGCTGCATGGACCGCTGCAAGTGAAGAAATTTACAAAGCACAACAAGCCGGTGGTCAACCTGAAGCAGGTGCTGAACAACCTCAAGGCGGTAACAGCAACAATAATGATCATGTAGAAGATGCCCAATTTGAAGAAGTAAAATAAGCGTAGCAATACGCAATAAAAAAATGACCCTGCTTAAAAACAGGGTCATTTTTATTTAGTGCAAATCTGTTGTTATTTAATAATAACCGTTCCAATATGTGCGGTTAATTCAATCTCCGTTTTTTTTAATATTTGATGCGTTTTTAAAAATTCTAGCATTTCTTGATCGTCTCGCGTATTCTCTAAATCGCGCTGATTTTGATCAATCATTCTCTTTACTTTTCGCAATTTGAGGTAGTTAAGGGTAGAAAGGACTTCCTCTTTATATAAATCTTCCCGCGATTCAATTTTACCTTCATAAAATTTATTCCAATTCGGACTAATTTCATGCTTGAAATCCATTATTTGAATAGCTAAATGACTTATTTCGGGGTCGGGATGGTATAAAAAATGGCGAGCAACGGGTTGATGTCCATTTTGATACCAATCTTTATAAATCAAAATCAAGTTTATCAGTTGCTTATTGTCTATCAACTCTTCTAAATTGCTAGAAACAAACTCGTTTAGTAAATAATCTGCAACCAATTTCCCATCATACCATTCTCTCAAACCAAATTCAAGTAAACTTCTTACTAGCGCTTGTTCATGCGCCTCATCCGGACTAATCAAGGCAACCGTATCCATATCGCCGAATTCGGGATGGAAACTTTCATCCGTAAAAGTGTCCTCCGGAAAGCCTTCGTTTTGTTGCTGACGATTTTGCTTGGTTTCAGCTTTAAGAACCTTTTCGCGAAGCAATTTATTTACCAAGGCATGCAAACCCGATTCTTCAATTCTTAATAATTGGGCACATTGCTTGATATAATCTTGCTGTTTCGTAAAATCCTCTGCTTTGTTGATTTTACTAATCGTTTCAGCAACCTGGTTTACCAATTGGGATTTCCGAGTAGAGTCGTTGCCCGCATCCTTTAATTGAACTTCAATTTGAAACAAAATGAAGTCTTTTTTATTCGCTGCAATAAACTCCGTGAAAGCGGCAGCGCCCACCTTATTTACATAACTATCCGGATCTTCTTTATCCGGAATAAGCACCAGTTTTACATTCAGGCCTTCTTCTAAAGCTAAATCCAATCCCCGTAAGGCTGCTTTTACGCCGGCACCATCTCCGTCATAAACAATGGTAAGGTTATTGGTGTATTTCTTTACCAAACGCAGTTGGTCAACCGTTAAAGAAGTACCTCCACTTGCTACCACATTTTCTACGCCGGCTTGGTGTAACGAAACCACATCTGTATAACCTTCAACCAATAAACATTCATCGGCTTTATCAATGGCTTGCCGCGCAAAGTAGCTACCATAAAGGATTTTGCTCTTTACATAGATTTCATTTTCGGGGGTGTTGATGTATTTAGGGGCACGGTCGTTGGTTTTTAAAATTCGTGCACCAAAGCCTAATATTTTCCCGCTTTGATTGTGGATTGGAAAGATAATACGGCCTCGATAATTGTCTGCCGGTTGCCCATCTCTTATTACCGTGAGCCCACTTTTTTGTAATAATTCCTGACTATGTTGTGCCTGTAAAGCTGCCTTGGTGAAACTGTCGCGGGCTTCCGGGTTAAAACCGATTTGAAATTTTTCAATGATGTCCTTTCTAAATCCGCGCTCTTTTAGATAACTCATCCCAATATCCAAACCTTCATCGGTATTCAGTAAAACATTACTAAAAAACTTTTGGGCAAAAGCATTTACAATATATAAACTATCCGCACTTTGGCGAATTTGCTTTTGTTCGGGTGAAACTTCTGTTTCTTCAATAGTGATATTGTAACGATTGGCTAACCAGCGTAAAGCCTCTACGTAGCTGTATTTTTCCAGCTCCATCACAAAGCCAATGCTGTTTCCGCTTTTTCCGCAACCGAAACATTTATAAATTTCCTTGGAAGGAGAAACTGTAAAAGAGGGCGACTTCTCGTTATGAAAAGGGCAGAGGCCCAAGTAGTTACTACCTCTTCTTTTCAGTTTAACATGCGAACCCACAATATCGAGAATGTCGATTTTGCTTAAAATTTCCTGTATCGTGGATTGTGCTATCAAAATTTTAAAGGAATAGCAAAAATAACCATCTCCCCTGAAATCAAGTTCATTTAGTTGAAATTGGGGATAGTTCCGTAGCAGACTAGGTTAATTAAACTGCTATAAATATAATTTTTGCAGTTTTGAAGAGAACAGCCCGCTGTGCGAAACCTATTGAACTGATTGTTTAATGGGCCGGATAGGGATTGCCCCGATGACAAGTATTACAATTAACTACATTGAGATATTCCGCTTTAATGGTACTATCGTAGTAAAAATTAGTTTTATTGATATTGATGGTCATGATCATCATCTTTCTCGCATTTTCTTTCATCGAATTGTCTAATGCAAAATCTAGTTGATTAGATCCAATATTTAATCCGGTAAAGTCTTTGGCCGGGATATGGCAAAAATCGCAATTCACTTTAAGTGCTTTATTGTATTCATGCATGATACTATCTAGTCGATTTTGAGTTATATCTTGCGGCAATACTTTTAAATTTCTAAACGTAGGTTTGGGCCCCATTTGAGCAGCGGTAAATATTACAATGATTGATGCAAGCAAAATAAACGTAAGCGAGTGGTTGAATTTCATGCTCAAAAAATAGTACAATTCCTTCAATAAATAACAGAATTTATTTAAAAGGAAATATTATAGTGCCCAGTTTAAACAGCTTGGGCTATAAAAAAACAGTTTAGTCCAATGTATAGCGCCAACAGAATTTGACCTGCCCATCGATCAAACTTATTGGCTTTTTCTACCGATTTATTTTTCATGATTTGTAATGCCATAGTGGTACAGGCTATTACCAATAATATAAAAGCAAGGGTAAGTCCGTGTAAAGTATCTACTAAAGTAAAGGAAGACGTTTCGGGTAAAGAGGAATCAATAATATATTTGTTTCCGATTACGGCGAATAGGGCACCCACTGTAAGACCAAACCGAGAATCCACACTATCTGCATGAATATAAAAACAGAGATAGGCAATCAGTGCCGAAATATACATACCTAAAAACATCTTCCAAAAAATACCCATGGCATCGCGTTTGATGACAATTTTTACCTTGAAATTACTGTAACTACTTTCGGGCTTTAATGCAGCCGGATCGCCAAAAGCGGTTTCATATTTTCTAACCCCGGTGCTTACCAAAAAGCTGTCTATTTTCCATCCGTTTAAAGTAAAACGAGTATCATATTGTTTTCCGGCGGTATCCGCTACAAATACCATGGCTTTTTCATCAAATTGGGAGTTTTCAATCGAAAGGCGCAATCGTTGTTGATCAAATGGGAAGTTGTTAATTTTCCAAGAATCTTTCATCACACATTGCAGTTTCATCATCACACGTACTTCTCCATTACTCGTATCAATCGTTGAAAATGATTTGCTGAATGTTTTTGCTTGCGGAATTTCAAGGTTTTCTAAAAAATTGAGCTCCTTGTTTTTATAATGAAGCCATAACCAACAGTTAATGGCATACTCTTTTTGTTTGAAATCAATATCATGAATACTGTTTACATAAATACCGGTATAAACGGTGTCACGTTTTGGCGTTTGGGCTTGGGCAACATGCAACTGGGCAAAGAATAAGAAAAACAAAACCAAAGTATATTTCATGTTAATTGTTTTTTGAGACATTGGTTAATTACCTGCAAGTTACAAGCCAATAATTGAATAATTTTTGAAATGTATATCATAAAGCGGTTGGATGTATTTTGGTCTAGTAATTTGGTAGATTTTATTATTTTTTTTTGTTGATTTGAATTTAGTTCCCATATTTGCAACACAATGAAGCAACAAATCAATACAATGTTCTGGTGGTGGCAGTCAATAACTTGATGGTGCCGCGCTATTGTTGTATGTAATATACTTGTAAACCCCGGCACAACCTGTCGGGGTTTTTTAATTTTTGATCATGAAGAAAATTCAAATTAATACCAACGTAAAAAAGCTGTTAGCAGATATCTACACACCGGTAGGCATCTACCTTCGTTTGCGTGATCGCTTTCGGGATACGATCCTCCTTGAAAGTACCGATTTTCATGCAGGAGAAAACAGCTATTCGTTTATTGGTATCAACGCTATTGCCGGTATTGAAGTGAGCAACAACTCGGCAATCGAATTTAAACTGCCATTGCAAAAGGCCGAGAAAGCGCCTATTCAACAAGTGCAATCTGTGCCCGAAATGTTATATCACTTCACTCAACAATTTGAAGTAGTGCCGGGGGCCGATAGGGTGGCCAATTTTGCACAACAATTATTTGGCTATACATCTTATGATGCGGTTCAATTTTTTGATACCATTCAAGTAAATCGCCTAAAGGCGGATGATAATGCAATTCCATTGATGCGCTACCGGTTGTATCAATATGTAATTGTAATCAATCACTTTAAGGATGAATTATTCATCTGCGAAAATATTATTCCGGGTTTAGAAGGGGATGCGGGCATGATTGAAAATTTTATTAGAAGTAAAGATGTTCCGGTATATCCATTTGCAGCCAAAGGCCCTGAAACTTCTAATATGGCAGATGAAGATTACCGCCGGATGGTTGAAAAAGGTATTGCCGGTTGCTTGCGTGGCGATGTTTTTCAAATTGTGTTGAGCCGAAAATTTCAACAAGCTTTTATTGGTGATGAATTTAATGTGTATCGTGCCTTGCGCAGTATTAATCCCAGCCCTTATTTGTTTTTCTTTGATTATGGTGATTATAAGTTAATGGGTTCTTCACCCGAAAGTCAATTAATTGTGCAAGATGGCAAAGCAACGGTTCATCCTATAGCCGGTACTTTTAAACGTACGGGCAATGATGCCACCGATCGCGAATTAGCTGTGGCACTGGAAAAAGATGTAAAAGAAAATGCCGAGCATGTAATGTTGGTTGATTTAGCCCGTAACGACTTGAGTAGAATGTGCGATGAAGTGGCTGTTACCCAATATAAAAAAATACAATACTACTCACATGTCATTCACTTGGTGAGTGAAGTGCAAGCAAGCGTTCCGCCGAATAGTAATCCCTTTGCTTTATTGGCTATCAGTTTTCCGGCAGGAACTTTGAGCGGTGCGCCTAAATTTAAAGCCATGCAATTAATAGATACTTACGAGCCTACGCCTCGTGGCTATTATGGCGGTGCAATTGGTGCAATTGGTTTTAACGGAACCTGCAATCACGCCATTATGATACGTACTTTTTTGAGTAAAAATAATACGCTGACCTATCAAGCAGGTGCCGGGGTGGTTGCAGCCAGTAAACCCGAGAATGAACTACAAGAAGTGAACAATAAACTGAATGCATTAAAATCCGCCATCATTATGGCACAACAAATAGGCGCATGAAAATTTTAGTATTTGATAACTACGATTCGTTTACCTACAATCTGGTTCATTTGGTAGAAATGATTACCAAACAAAAAGTAACAGTAGTGCGTAACGACCAAATGCCTTTGGAAGAAGTGGCACAGTACGATAAAATTATTTTGTCGCCGGGCCCGGGAATACCTTCCGAAGCCGGAAGCTTATTGCCCTTGATTAAAGCTTATGCGGCTTCCAAATCAATATTGGGCGTATGTTTAGGGCATCAGGCCATTGGCGAAGCATTTGGCGGTACTTTAGAAAATTTAAGTACGGTTTATCATGGAATTGCTACCCCAATATTGCAAACCGAAAATAAATCCCCCTTATTTGAAAATTTGCCGGCTTCGTTTACAGTAGGCCGTTATCATTCGTGGATTGTAAGTGCTGATCATTTACCAAACGAATTAGAAGTTACGGCGGTTGATGACCTTGGCTATATCATGGCCATGCAGCATAAAACCTTTGATGTGCAAGGCGTGCAATTTCACCCCGAAAGCGTACTTACGCCGGATGGCGAAACTATAATCAGAAATTGGTTAAAGAAATAGGCATGACGGTATTTTTATTGATTAAGTTTTAATGAAGTAAGATGAAAAAAATATTACAATATCT
>JBJOQA010000049.1:0-2642 GCA_046050225.1 Bacteroidota bacterium
AATCATACGTAAAACTAAAAAATTAGACAATTATTGAAAAAATACCAAACCTATTAAGAAATATGCAACACAACTTTATCAATCGTGCCATCGGCAACAAATACCAATCATACTGAATGACCTTCCCTTTATCGGCCTCCTCTAATAAAACATCCATTACGGCATTGTCGATATGATCTTTAAATAAGGTGGTTGCATCTCGCCATTCGGCCACAACCGCTAATTGCGGATCATATTCTAAATCACATGGCATTTGTGTAACAAAATTTTCTACACCAAAGGCATGTAGCCAATTTGTAATTCCTTTCCCTGAAATCGTAGAAGGATTCTGCCATAAAATAATATTAGCTTGCCGGTAGGCAAATGAACCTACTTCTGAACAAAACATTTTATTAGTATCCGATACATTCATTGCAAAATCATAGGGCAAATGTGTTACTAACGTTTTATCATACACGTACTTCGCCGCCTTTTCCGGAAATTGAGGATTAGCCAGCAAAGCGGGTAAATCAGCGCGCGGCCGCATCACCATTACCCTTAACTTTTTGTCACGGATATACGTTTCAAAATCAGAAATCGCTACCCCTTTTTCAATATGTGCTTCTATCACCCAAGGTTTAAATTTTTCATCTACATACACCAATGCCACATGCGAAAAATTTCCGGGATAATCATTGCCGCGCGAAATCAAAGCCGAAACTTCTGCTCCGCCTCTAGAAACCAATAAATCACCACTATATACTTGCATACCCAATACGGTAGCCGTTCTACAAGCAGAATGTACGGTTTCAACAGGCATTACCGATTCTAAAAATTGGTGGGGCACCTGTAATAATACTTCTTCCGTTGCAGCACGCATACCATACAAATAGCTATACAAAAAGGGCTTAACAGCAGGATTTTGCAACGGCCATTTCGTTGCATAATCTTTTAATTGTACTCTTGCGCTGCGATAAAGCTCCAATAACCGAGGAAGATATTGGGGATGGGCTGCCACCAAAGCCGACAGTTCAAAATAGGGTTGCAGAAAATCAGAAATTTGAAATGTATCTAATGCACCATCGGCATGCTGCCAACGCAACAACTGTCCGTTTAAAGCAAAGAAATGTGCGCTGATGGATGAATCTACTAATGCGGTATCCGAGGTATTCTTTGCAGCTAAAAAACCTGTTTCTAATTGATGCCACAAACTATCTTTATTCCAAACAAAAGGTTGTTTGCCTCCTTTGTAAAGGGGCTGAACGGTTGTATCCGGAATCAGCAGCAAGCCATATATTAAAACAAGAAGGCCGAATCCGAGCAATAACTTCTTTTTTAATGAGGAACGCATACCATCCAATTATTGAAATAAAAAAAACAATTACCTACTCAACAAAAACGCCTTTAGTTCATCAAATTTGGCAGGCATTAAAATAGAATGTTTCTCTTTTTTCAACTGCGTTTGAATCGCTTCAGGAATTGGAACAGCCTCACCAATTACCGGTTCTACCACATCATAAAATTTTACGGGATGAGCCGTTTCTAAAATTATGCCGGGTGCCGCATCTACCGTTTGCTGATAGCGCTGTAAAGCCTCATACCCAACAGCACCATGTGGGTCTAATAAATAACCAAATTGCTCGTAAACTGATTTTAATTGCAATTTGGTTTGCGTATCATCTACGCGAAAACTAGTTAACTGTTGTTGAAGGGCTATGAATTGCTGTTGAAATATTTCGAGAATACGCACAAAATTACTGGGACTGCCAACATCCATTGCATTACTGATAGTTGCAACGGCTGGCAATGGTTCATAGTTACCGGAAGCGAGATAACGCGTAACCACATCATTTTCATTACATGCTGCAATAAAATGTTTTACCGGTAAACCGGAAGCGTGTGCCAACAAACCGGCACAGATATTTCCGAAATTGCCGCTTGGCACACAAAATACTGGCGGCACGGCTAATTGCCATTGTTGCAGGGCGAAAAAATAATAAAATTGCTGCGGCAACCAACGAGCCACATTGATAGAATTGGCCGAAGTTAAAAACAAATGTTGTTTCAACGCTTCATCCATAAAGGCCGACTTAACCATTTGTTGACAATCATCAAAAGTGCCGGCAACTTCTAATGCCGTTATATTTTTACCAAGTGTAGTTAATTGTTTTTCTTGTACCGAACTCACTTTTCCCGAAGGATATAAAATCACTACATCCACCCCTTCTACATCATAAAATCCATCTGCAACTGCACCTCCTGTATCGCCCGAAGTAGCTACTAGCACGGTTACTTTCTGCTGAGCTGAACGCATAAAATATCCCAAACAACGACTCATAAATCGAGCTCCTGTATCCTTAAAGGCCAAGGTAGGACCATGAAATAACTCTAACGTATACACGCCATCATGAATCAATTTAAGCGGAATATCAAAATTGACTGTTTCTGCTACAATCTGACGCAAGGCTTCCTCTGGAATACTATCACCCACGTAGGGTGCAATAACCGTGTAAGCGATCTCTTCTTTGGATAAATGTTTTAGCTGATCAATAAAACCCTCCGGTAAGGCAGGAATCCTTTCAGGGAAAAATAAACCTTTATCGGCCGCTTGTCCCGCAATAGTTGCCTCCTTAAAACTTACCCGATTATCAGGGTTATTTAGA
>JBJOQA010000050.1:0-5340 GCA_046050225.1 Bacteroidota bacterium
ATCGGTTGATTATAATAATGGAAACGATTTTCAAACCAATGATCCTCGGCATGGAGATGGCCGTAGCTCTGGTGGTATTGTTTTCAACCAATCAATTGCACGTAATCGTTATACTTTACAAAATTTAGTGAATTATAATACATCATTTGGCCAACATGGTATTTCTGCTGTGGCAGGTTACGAAATTCAACGTGATGAGTATGGTTCTTATTATGGACAAGGAACTGCTATTTCAGATGTCTTCTTTCTTTCAGAAAATATAATTGGCGGTAGCTACTCAAATCAATTTTCTGGAGGATATTTTGTTAAATCAGGTTTTACTTCACTATTTGGTCGCGTTAATTATGATTTTAAGGATAGATACTTTGCACAGTTTTCTGTTCGTCGTGATGGGCAGTCTTCTTTGTCTGAAGCTAAACGTTATGGAAACTTCCCCGGTTTCTCGGTAGGATGGCGCGCAAGTGAAGAAGATTTCTGGAAAAATACCGGAATCAATAAAGTGGTAAATGATTTCAAAATTCGTGGCGGTTATGCAGTAGTAGGTAATACTTTATTGGGTTTTCCTTACTTGAGTACATATGGTGCAGCCCAATACGGTGGTTTGAATGGTATTACCGTAAACAATGTGGGTAATGCAGATTTGGAATGGGAAACCAATAAGAAATTCAACATTGGTGTTGATGTTGCCTTATTGAACAACCGTTTTAATGTAACCTTTGATTGGTTTAGAAATAACAACGATAATTTGGTTTTGGCAGCGCCATTGCCGGTATCTTTCGGTGTTCCGGGTAACTCTGTATCAAGAAATATCGGTTCATCTGTTAACCAAGGTTTAGAATTAACCCTTTCGGGTAATGTATTGACTAAGAAAGATTTCACTTGGGATTTCAGCTTTAACTACACCCATACTACCAATAAAATCACTTCTTTGTATTTAGATCAAGATGTAATTGGAAGTTACAACATCTTACGTGTTGGTCAACCATTGAATGCTTTATTCGGTTATCAATATGCAGGTGTTAATAGCGGAAACGGTAACCCAATGTACACTAAAGCTGATGGTTCTTTAATTCAAGGGAATATTCCAAACTCTTCTTATTTTGGCGTAGTTAAGCCGGATGATGCAACTTTAGGAACAGCTACTACTTTGGCTGCAACTGATCGCGCGATTTTAGGTAATGTTTTGCCAACTTATTTTGGTGGTTTCAGCAATACCTTCAAATACAAAGGATTTAGTTTAGATGTATTCTTTAAGTACTCAGGTGGTAACTATATCTTCAACCAAACTGCTCAAGAATCTTTATTTAACCAAGGATTTACGAACAATAGTACAGATATCTTAAACCGTTGGACAACTGCCGGTCAAGTAACTAATGTTCCTAAATTATGGTACGGTAGAGAAAACTTCATCAACTTAAACCAATCAGGCAACAGTCGTTTTGTTGAAAAAGGCGATTTTATCAAATTAGAAAATGTAGTATTTAGCTACAATCTGGATAAAAACACTTTGCAGAAATATACAAAAGGAGCTATCAGAAACTTGAGATTATTTGTACAAGGTCAAAACTTGTTATTGATTTCAGACTTCTCCGGTATCGATCCTGAAAATGTTACTGAAGCGGGTATTAACTATAATGTAGTGCCTTCTGCTAAGAATATTTCATTCGGACTTTCTGTAGGTCTTTAATTTTTATTCAATTTAAAAAAATGAACATGATACATACTTTAAGTAAACATATAAAACTAGCCGGGATCATTGCTGCTACAGTATTGGTTACCAGCTGCGACAAAGAAATATTGGATGTTACCCCTTATGATGCATTTACTGATGCAACAGCTTTCAGCTCCCCTGAGCGTTGTTTGTTAGCGATGAATGGTACTTATGATGCTGCGCAAAGTGGATTTTATTTAAACGGTACAGTACGTGGTTATCCTTTTGGTGCTGCAAACATTGAACAAGGTGATATGCGTGGGGAAGACATGCTCAACCAAGCTGCTTTCTACCAAATTACCTATGAAGCAACATATAATGATGTTTCAGCAAATAATGTGTTTCATTTTCAAACCTTGTATTCATTAATTAACAAGGCGAATTTAACTATTGAAGGTGTTCGTGCTGCTGGTGCAAAAGGGACCATTACTGCCGAATTGGCTTCTCAATATGAAGCTGAAAGCCGTTTCTTAAGAGCATTGGCACATCACGAATTAGTATTGCATTTTGCTCGCCCTTATGCAGATGGTAACGGCTCTCAAACCGGTATTATTTATCGTGAGTTTGGTATTAATAGTGAGTCTACTGCTGAAGCTGCAAGAGCTTTAACACGCGCTACCGTAGCAGATAACTATACCAAAATTTTAGCGGATTTAGATTACGCTGAAACAAATTTACCTGCAACTACTACCTTAAAAACTTTCCGTGCATCTAAAGCTGCTGCCATTGCATTAAAAATGCGTGTGAAGCAAGCTAAAGGTGATTGGGCCGGTGTAATTACAGAAGGTAATAAATTGGTTCCTGCCGGTTCTGCGCCTTATGTGAGTCCTATTGGTGGTTGGAAATTAACAGCTACACCGGGAGGAGCATTTGTTGCCCCTTGGCAAAGTGATGAGAGCATTTTCTCAATTAAAAATGATGCAACGGATAACCCAGGCGTAAACGGTTCTTTGCCAAATATGTTGGGTAACCCTTCAGCAGCACCTGTTGGTGTTGGCGGTCGTGGTTTGGTGCGCATTAGCCCTGTTATCTGGAATGCTTCTTTCTGGTTGTGCGATGATGTTAGAAGAACCGGTTTAACCTCTAGTGATGGTGGTGCAGGTCGTTACACTACAAAATATAAGGATGTAACTACACAAGCTGACGCTGCGCCACAAATTCGTTATGCTGAAGTATTGTTGATGTTAGCTGAAGCAGAGGCTCGTTCAAGTGCTACCGTTTCTCAACGTGGATTAGATTTATTGAATGCAGTTCGTAATCGTGCTTTGGCAGATGTAGCTAATCAAGCATACACTTTAGCTAGTTTTGCTACTAAAAACGACTTGGTTCAAGCAATTTTAAACGAAAGGAGAATTGAATTCTTGGCTGAAGGTAAACGTTGGTTTGATATCTCTCGTTTAGCAAAAGATGCAGACTTTGCACCTGTTGCGGGCGGTGGTATTCCTTCTAAAGTTGGATCTGGTGCAGCTACTGCAGCAATGTTTAATTGTGCAGCACCTCCGGCATTTAATCGCTCAGTTCCTGCTATACCTTACAGCAGCAACCGTTTTATCTGGCCTATTCCAATTGTTGAAATTCAACAAAATCCGAATTTTACACAAAATCCTGGTTATTAATCTTAAAGGAATTGGATATTATAAAAAAGAGATCACCTTGGTGGTCTCTTTTTTTATTTGAAATAACGCCTCACTTTGAAATAAGTTGAAACAAAAAAAGGTAAATGATTATTGGTAAATATAATTGGAGATATTCCTGACGTAGAGCTGCTTAATCTTTTTCAAAAAGAAAGGCTGCACTTTGTAAGTGCAGCCTTTCTTTTAATACTAGAAAAGATAAATTATTTTTTCTTAGCAGGAGCAGCTTTAGCTGATTCCTCTTGTTTCAATTGACGCGTCATAGTGATAGATGCAATTGGAATACGTGGTGAGTTCAAAATCTCCATGTTTTCAGCTTTTACATCTTCAACACGTACGTTACCATTTAATTCAAGATTTGAAATATCTAATTCAATAGCTTCTTTCAAATACTTTGGTAATACTTTTACTTTCAAGCTTTTAATTTTCACTACCAATTTACCACCGGCTTTAACACCTACCGGAGCACCTGTTAATTTAAGTGGAAGGGTAACGATAACTTTTTTGTCTTCAACTAATTCAAGAAAATCAACGTGCGTTAACTTGTCACTTACTTTGTCAAATTGAATGTCTTTCAATACGCAATTGTAAGATTTGCCTTCTACATTTACTTGAATTACCATGAATTCAGGTGTGTAGATGAAATTTTTGAAAGCTGCTGCAGGAGCAGAGAAGTTGACCTCTTTAGCACCCCCGTAAATTACAGCTGGCACTTTCTCCTCAAGGCGTAGTTGGCGGGCGGCTGATTTGCCAAATCCGGTCCTGAGTTGTCCTTCGATTGTAATTGTCTTCATTATAAATAAATTTTGAGCGGCGAAGGTACAATTATTCTGAAGAAAAAGGCAGATTTATTTAAAAGTTTTGAGTAGTTCAAGATAGAATAACAAAAAGGCAACCATTGCGGATTGCCTTTTTAACCATGTTTTGATTGTTTATTTTTTGTTAGCCATCCTGCTACGCAAGAATAAACTATTAATGCTTCTGTTTTCCAATGCATTACGTATGGCGATTGCAAATAATTCGGCAGTTGATACTACCCTAATTTTGTCGCATCCCGGTTTTACCGGAATAGTATCGCACACCACTAATTCTTCCAAAACCGAATTGGCGATATTTTCATAGGCCTTGCCGCTTAATACCGGGTGGGTACAAAACGCCCTTACACTGCGTGCCCCCTTATCTTTAATTAATTGTGCACTTTTAGCCAAAGTGCCACCGGTATCGCAGATATCGTCAATTAATACTACATCTCTATCTGCCACATCACCTATTAAAACCATGCTGGCAATTTCATTGGCACGTTTACGATGTTTATCACAAATTACCATTTCACATTCAAAATAGGTAGCTACTTCACGAATGCGATTGGCGCTGCCTACATCCGGTGCGGCAAATGTTAAGTTCTCTAAATTTAAATTTTCAATGTAAGGAATAAAGATGGCTGATGAATCCATATGATCAACAGGAATATCAAAATAACCTTGAATTTGTGGTGCATGTAAATCCATCGTAACCACGCGATCGGCACCTGCCGCGGTTAACATATTGGCCACCAATTTTGAACCAATAGCTACACGAGGTCGGTCTTTACGATCTTGCCTTGCATAACCATAATAAGGAATAACGGTGATAACTTTATAGGCGGATGCACGTTTAGCGGCATCAATCATCAATAATAACTCCATTAGGTTATCGGTAGGAGAGAAGGTGCTTTGGATTAAAAACACAAATTGACCACGGATACTTTCTTGAAATTCTACCCCTATTTCACCATCGCTGAATCGTTGGATATTCACTTTACCCAAGGGCTCACCAAATTTTTGCGCAATAGCCTCCGCTAAATATTGTGACCCTGTTCCGGAAAATAGTTTTGCATTATGCAGCATGATCATAGCAACAGCTTGTTTTAGAGTTCGAAGATGTGCAAAACTATTATTTAAAAATGGTTGTTTAAATTTATTGCATGGAAAATTCTGATAAACTTTTTTCATCGAT
>JBJOQA010000051.1:0-5870 GCA_046050225.1 Bacteroidota bacterium
CGGTTGGCGTGCATAACTTGTCGCGACTGAGTAAAGGTAAAATGATTGGCACCCGTTATAATAAAGATAAAACTTGGGTAGGCGGATCGGTTTCGTTTTTTGAAAAGTAATTTTTTACATACGCTCTTGGTGATTACCTTAAAAATATTTGTATGAAAGTAGGCGCACAAAGATTTGTTTTTTACATCGATCAAATTGAAGCATTATTGATAAAAGCCGGAAAGCAACGCAATCCAGCTTTGTTTTTGTATCGTCAAAAAATGCGCAATCCCTTGTTTATGTTAGAAGGGTTGGCAAAATTATATGCAGGATTGCACAACGCCAAGCGATTTACCAAAATGAAGGAGCATTGTAAATTAGTGGAAGACGCTCTCGGTGCTATTGATTATTATGATCAAATGGCACAGCAACTTGCAACCAATAAAAAAGTTCCTGCTGCCGCGTTACGTTATTTGCAAGCGCAAACGCGCGAAAAAATACAACACTTAAATACGTTGTTAGTAGAGAAAAAATGGTTGGGTGAACAAGCTACGCGCATCCAAAAATTTAAAGCCAAATTGGCGGATGCCGATTGGTTGAACGAAGAAGCAGAATTGGCAGCCATCAAAGATTTTTACGGCAATGCCATTTATACAATCCAAGAATTTTTAGAACAACATGCGTATCATTTTGATGCCATGGAAACCGATGTGCATGAGTTGCGTCGCAAGTTGCGTTGGCTCAGTATTTATCCGCAGGCTTTGCGCGGGGCCATACAGTTGCAAGCAGGGAAGGTAGAACGACCTTTGAAAAAGTATCAAACAAACGCTATTGTACATTCACCGTTTAACCAAATGCCTGAAACTAACGGTATTGAATATACGCTTTTGTTGCGAAAGCCACAGTTTTTAGCTTTAAGTTGGATGATTGATAAATTAGGTAGTTTGAAAGATTCCGGATTATTAATTGAATGTTTGGAAGAAGCTTTACAAGCTACCGAGCCTAATTTGAAAGATGCGGCATTAGAGAAAAAACTGAAATCAATATTGGGTAAAAACCAACCCGGATTAGATCAATTGTTGGATGAGGCGGGTGCAGTTATGCAGCAGTTTACCGAAGATCAGGTATTACCTTATTTGGTACACGAAGTTGCAGCGCTTAGCGCGAAGTAAGATTCTCGTTTTTATAGGTGTCGTTTGATTTTAGGCCGATTGAAAATATAAAAACTATGCGCTCGTCGGCAATGGTTTCATCGGCTTCAATGGTTTGTGCTCTTGCATATTCGGTGCCGGCACAATTGATACAACCTAAGGTTACCTCTTGTTGTTTAAAGTTGATTTTGCCCGTTCCGTCAGGGATAATCATGCCGGTATTTGCAGCACTTCCTCCATAAAATTTGAAACTATTTTCGTGCTTTAAACGCAATTGATAAATGGGCATGCCTGCGTAAATGCCGCTTTTAAGAAGCCAAGTATTTTCTGCTACAAAGCCATTGTTTGCACCCTCTTCTCGAATATTTTGTTGACCGCCGAAAATTAGGCTATTAATGCCGGTTCGATTGCGCTCATCTTTCCATAAAAAAACAACTTGACGAGGGGTGTTCGGAAATAAAATAGAACAGCGCACCATATCGTTGCCCGACATAAAATAAATGTCTTTTTTTACGTGCGCATCACCAAAGTAATAGGCCAAATATTCGTGTGAAGTAAAGGCTAATAAATCATCCCCAAAATTGAGCGATTCGGCCGGTGGCAAGTCTTGTAGTTTAAGTTGAATACTATACAAATTCATGCTATCATTAAAATGGGTTTCGGTAGCTAGCATGCGAAAGTTTTGCCATTGAAAAAGGCAGTCTTTCAACGTTGTTGAATCGGTTGAAGTTCTACTATAAAATCCTTTGCTTTTAAAATCCTCCATTAATTGGGCGAATTCGGCGAAGGAACTTGTTTGATACTCGATAATGCAGTAGTTGCTATCTATCGTGCGATTGAGGCGGCGTAAAACTAAAATACTATCGGTTTCTTTTTTCTTCTTTACCGGCGGATGATAGGTATATCGATTGGTTTGTACGCCTCTTTCTTGCTCTTCCCCAAGCGGTGTAAAGCCTTTTTTGGCAAGAGCCGGTTCAATTTTATTATTGGGAAGTGCGGCAAATTGAATGAGTTGTTCGCCGGTTACAGCTTGGGCATAGGCCGATTGTTGTCGGCAAAAAAATGCCAGACAATGAATCAAAATTGTCAGAAAGGCCAATTTTAAAGGCTTCATGCTGTATGGAGGTTGCTTTTTATCCGTCTTTTTTCGTTTTTGTAGACGGAATACTACTAACGTATCGGTTTGCAGATTATTTTATTGGGTGGGTAACTATTCCGGCTAAAAAGGGCACAAAAAAAGGCAAACCGGTTAAAGTTTGCCTTTCGTAGAAAAAGTTAAGATTATCTCACTTTTGCCGGAGCTTTTTTCTTAGCTGATTTCAATGCATCGTCTATTGCCTTGCTGAGTGCAGGGTAACTTACTTTGCCGTTGAAACGAACACCATTTACAAAAAAGGTTGGTACGTCTTTTACGCCACGGGTATGCCCTTCTTTGATATCACTTTGAACTTGCCAACCATAGGTTGCGTTCACGAGTTCGTCTAAGAATTTTTTGTTTTGAACACCTGCTTCTTTGCTCAAGAGCTTTAAACTGGTAGTTCCTAGGTTACGACGGTTCGCAAAAAGGATGTTGTGCATTTCCCAGAATTTACCGTCTTGTGCTGTTGCAACGGCGGCTTCTCCGGCTTTTAATGCTCTTTGGTGAATATTGGTGAGGGGAAAGTGTCGGAAATTAAATCGAACTCTTCCTTCATACTCTTCCAAAATTTGTTTTACGACTTCGTTTGCTTTTGCGCAAGCTTCACTTTCGTATTCGCCGAATTCTTCGAGGGTTACCGGGGCATTGATATTGCCCACAAATACATCCTTTGGCTCTATTATTTCAGCGATTTCTTTTTTAAATGCCATGTGTGAGTCTCATTTTGTGTTGATGAATGATAAAACTCCTATTAAAGAAGTTGGTGGTTGGTTATAGCACACCCACAATGTATGTTGCAACATTGGTTTGGAAGGTAGTATATTTTATTTCCCTACCAAAACCATTGGTACAAAAGATACTAACAAGTTATTTAACTATTTGTTTTACAGCTATTTAATAGGTTCTTAAAGTTTTGTTATTTGTTGATTTAGGCCGTTTCTGCCACCGTTGTGGCTTTTTCATTTCTAAATACCACCACCCCGTCAAAAACATCCACCACCACCGGTTTAGACTTATCAATGGATCCTGCCAGTATTTTTTTACTTAATTGGTTCACAATTTCTTTCTGAATTAGCCTTTTGAGCGGTCGTGCACCCATTTGCGGGTCGTAGCCATTTTCGGCCAAATAATCGAACGCATAATCGGTTAATTCGAGTTGAATACCATTTTGGGCCAGCAGCGCTTGCAAATTGTGTAATTGGATGCGGATGATGCCTTTGATTTCTTTTTTCAACAAAGGTTGGAACATGATGACCTCGTCGATGCGGTTCAAAAACTCCGGACGAATGGTTTGTTTCAATACACCCATTACATCCAATTTTGTTCTTTCAACCACTTCTTCCAAATTGCCCTCATTTACATTTTCAAAATTGTCTTGTATGATTTGGCTACCCATATTGCTGGTCATAATAATGATGGTGTTTTTAAAATTCACCATTCGGCCTTTGTTGTCGGTTAACCTTCCGTCATCCAAAACTTGCAACAGTACATTAAAAACATCGGGATGCGCTTTTTCAATTTCGTCGAGCAGCACCACACTATATGGTTTGCGGCGCACGGCTTCTGTTAACTGGCCGCCTTCTTCGTAACCTACGTAACCGGGAGGTGCACCTACCAAACGGCTTACAGTATGCTTTTCTTGATATTCGCTCATGTCGATGCGCGTCATCATTGTTTCGTCGTCGAACAAATATTCGGCGAGTGCTTTTGCCAATTCGGTTTTACCCACACCGGTGGTTCCTAAGAAAATAAAAGAACCAATGGGCTTGCGCGGATCTTGCAAACCGGCACGACTGCGGCGGATGGCGTCACTAACAGCTTCAATAGCTTCTTCTTGGCCCACCACTCTTTTATGCAATTCGTCTTCCAAGTTTAACAGTTTATCGCGTTCGCTTTGCAGCATTTTTTGCACAGGAATACCTGTTGCTTTTGCAATATTAGCGGCAATATCTTCGGCATCTACTTCTTCTTTGAGCAATCTTTTTTCGGTTGATTCATCTAGTTGTTGCGATAAGTTTTTTATCAGTTCTTCTTGCTCTTTTATTTTACCGTAGCGTATTTCGGCCACTTTGCCGTATTCACCATTTCGTTCAGCTTGTTCGGCTAATTGTTTAAATTGTTCGATGTTGGCTTTGGCAGTTTGTACCTTTTCAACCAATTCTTTTTCATCTTTCCATTTTGCTTTGTAGGTATCTCTTTGCACCGCCAGATTAGCAATTTCGGTATTGAGTTCTTTCAATTTTACCTCGTCGTCTTCGCGTTTAATGGCTTCCCTTTCAATTTCTAATTGACGAATTTGGCGTTCTAATTTGTCTAGTTCTTCGGGCATGCTATTCATTTCTAAACGCAGTTTGGCTGCACTTTCATCAATCAAATCAATGGCTTTATCCGGTAAGAAACGATCGGTGATATAGCGTTGCGATAATTCAACCGCAGCTATAATGGCTTCATCTTTAATGCGCACGTGGTGGTAGGTTTCGTAACGGTCTTTTAAACCGCGCAAAATAGAAACGGCATCTTCTACGCTTGGTTCATCAATCATTACTTTTTGAAACCTTCTTTCCAGCGCTTTATCTTTTTCAAAGAATTTTTGATATTCGTTGAGCGTGGTTGCACCGATAGCTCTCAATTCGCCTCTTGCCAAAGCCGGTTTTAAAATGTTGGCTGCATCCATTGCACCATCACCACCGCCGGCACCCACTAATGTGTGTATTTCATCGATAAATAATATGATCTCGCCATCGCTTGTTGCCACTTCTTTTACAACGGCTTTCAAACGTTCTTCAAATTCGCCCTTATATTTTGCGCCGGCAATAAGTTGCCCCATATCAAGGGCATATATAATTTTTGATTTGAGATTGTCGGGCACGTCACCATTTACAATGCGCATGGCCAAACCTTCGGCGATAGCCGTTTTACCCACACCGGGTTCGCCCACCAAAATGGGGTTGTTTTTACTGCGGCGCGATAAAATATGGAGGGTTCTGCGTATTTCTTCATCTCTACCAATCACCGGATCGAGCTTGCCTAAGTTGGCCATCTCATTTAGGTTTTTTGCATACTTATTTAATGCGTTGTAGGTAGTTTCTTGTGTTTGCGATTGAATGGTACTGCCTTTGCGTAAATCTTTAATGGCGGCTTCCAAACCTTTTTCGGTTAAACCGGCATCTTTCAAAATGTTGGCTGTACTGTCGCTTCCTTTTAACAAGCCCAATAGCAAATGTTCAACACTTACAAATTCGTCGTTAAAATTTTTGATTACGGCGGCGGCTTTTAATAATGCGTTATTTAAATCGCGACTCACTGATTGGGCCGGTTCTCCGGAAGAAACGGTGGGTAATTTTTTAAGTTTTTCGTCGAGCTTTGTTTGTACAAATGTCGGATTCACATTGTTTTTCTTCAGCAGAAATACGATGGCAGAATCTTTATCGTTCAATAAGGTATGCAAGAGGTGCTCCGTTTCAATATTCGGATTTTGCATGGTAAACGCTTGTTGTTGCGCTTGTGCAATGGCTTCTTGTGCTTTAATGGTATAATTGTTCAGGTTCATAATGAATTGTTTTTATTCAAATAATGGGTGGTTGGATTAACTTTAAGGTACA
>JBJOQA010000052.1:0-4048 GCA_046050225.1 Bacteroidota bacterium
TCAAAAATACAAAAGCCACCTGTTTAAGAGGTGGCTTTTTGAATAATATTGAAAGAAATTATTGTTTAGGTTTTGCAGTTGCAGGAGCGGCCGGTGCAGCGGCAGCGTCTTTAATGCCTAATTTCTTTTTAACCAATGGTAAAATGTCATCACCCGGAGGGCCAACTAAAACAGCAGCAGATTCTAACACATAAGCGTAACCACTTTCTTTAGCGGTAGCTTTGATTGCTTCGAAAGCTTTTTGACGAATTGGTGCAACTAAAGTTTGTGATCTTTCTTGGATCATTTGTTGCATTGTTTGACTCCAACCTTGTACTTTTTGGTATAATTGAATTAAGTCGTTTCTACGTAATTCTTTAGCTGCAGGAGATAATTTAGCTGAATCAGCTTGGAAGATGCTATCTTTTTCGCTCAATTCACGATAATAATCGGCGCCTTGTTGTTGCAATGAATTTTGATAATCTTGCAAAGAAGCATTTGCTTTTTCGGCTTCGGGCATTGCGCTGATCAAATCTTCAGTAGAGATATAACCAATTTTACCTTGTGCATTAGCTGTAACAGAGGTGAAAATAAGGCCTAATGCGAACACGAGGACAAATAAAGTTTTTTTCATTTTTCTTGTTTACTTTTTATAGTTTAATTTTTGATGCAGATGGCTGCACGCCTGCATTGTATTGTGATTTATTTAACACCCAATAATTTCAACACATCATCACTGCGGTCGAGTTTTGGGTCGGCAAATATAACGGTTATTCCTTCACTTTTATCTAAAATGAAATCGTAAGATTTTTCAACAGCTAATTTTTGGATGGCACCAAAAACTTTATCTTGAATTGGTTTGATAAGTTCTTGTCTTTTTTTGAACAAATCGCCCTCAAAACCGAAACGTTTTTTTTGAAGGTCGCGCACTTCTTTTTCTTTATTGTATAATTCGTCTTCGCGTTTCTTTTTTAACTCGTCGCTTAACATAACTTGTTCAGCATCATAGTCTTTATACATGCGATCGAAGTCGGCTTGTTTCTTCTCAATTTCTTGTTGCCATTGTGCGCTGTATTGATTTAAGCGCTCTTGAGATTCTTTATACTCGGGAAGTTTTTCTAGAATGTATCTTGAATCAATCACTGCATAACGTTGTGCAAATGAGTAGATGCTCGCTAAAAAAAGTAAGGCGAAGAGGAATAAACCTTTTTTCATAATTATAGTTTTAATCAGCAATAATCGTAAATATTCAAAACAAGTGCCAATCTGCTATTGAGGTTCTTGCCCCAACATAAAGGTAAACTTAAATGCATTTTTTAAAGGTTCGTTTGCTTTGATCCTATCAAAACCAATACCATAGTCAAATCCAAGCAAACCAAACATCGGTAAGAAGAAACGCATACCCACACCGGCAGAGCGACGTAATTTGAAAGGGTTATAATCTTTAAAATCATACCAACCATTGGCGGCTTCAAAAAATGCTAAGCCATAAATTGTGCTGCTTGGGTTCGTACTAAATGGATAGCGAAGCTCTAAAGTGTATTTATTGTAAATGGTGAAGTATTGAGAATTGCTCACGTTATCCGGGTTAACCTTTGGATTGGAACTGGTATAAATCGGGTATCCGCGATGCGCGATGATATCGTAACCCAATAAAGCAAACTGGTTATTTAAGCCGGCATCACCCACTTGAAAACGTTCAAACGGAGAAATTTCTAAATCTTTATTATATCTGCCAATGAAACCATATTTGGCTGCAGCTTTCAAAATAAACTGTTTGTTTTTTTCGGCTCCTCTTGCTACGCCGATAGGTACATAGTATTCGCCGGTAAATAACCATTTATGAAACTCCGGCAATTTGTAAGGGTTTTCTCCCACTTTAGTGATGCCCAACAAAGAGTAAGGAAGTGTAAACTGGCCACTCAACAAGAAGTTACTACCGCCGGTTGGGAAGATTGGACTGCCCTGTGTGGCGTTACGCGCCAAAGCAATACGTAAACTGATATTGTTAGAAGTTCCGCTACTCAAACCCGGGAATAAGTTTGAATAGTTTACCAATTTATACTGTTGGAAGTTGATAGAGGTAATTAAAGAGAAATAGTCATCCGGCCATTTCAATTGCTTACCCAAAGAGATGCTCGCACCCAAAGTACGTACATATGAGGTATCACCACAAGATCTACAATATTGACCGGTATATGGGTTGTAGGTATTTGATTGTTTAGTGTTGAACAAACTAACCGTAAATGCATTTCTTTTTTTACCGCCTAACCAAGGTTCGGTAAAGGAAATATTATAGGTACGAAATGCACGACCGTTAGATTGTACACGCGCACTTAAACGCTGACCGCTACCGGATGGTAATGGATCCCAAGTTTTTTTATTGAAGATATTATTGATAGAGAAGTTGTTGAAGGTAATACCCAACGTACCGGTTAACCCGATACCACCGCCAAAGCCGGCAGAAAGTTCAAGCTGGTCATTCGATTTTTCTTCAACTGCCCAAGTAATATCCACCGTACCGTTTTCGGCATTAGGAACAATATTAGGTGAGATTTTTTCGGGGTTAAAAAAGCCTAACTGACCTAATTCACGTTGTGTACGAATGATATCGGCACGACTGAATTTTTCGCCGGGGATGGTACGTAATTCGCGACGTACCACAAAGTCTTTGGTTTTATCATTACCAATAATGTCAACCTTACCAATGGTTGCTTGCGGCCCTTCTTGCAGGCGAATTTCGAAGTTTATGGTATCGTTATAAACGGCAGTTTCTACCGCATCAATACGGAAGAACAAATAGCCATCATCCATATACAAGCTTTGGATATCGCCGCCTTCCATGCTCATTTGTTTACCCAAACGCTTGTTTAATAATTCAAGATTGTAGGTGTCGCCTTTTTTGATACCGAGTAAAAGGTTCAAAACCGAATCGGTGTATTTGGTATTACCGCGCCAAAGAATATCTCCAAAATGATATTTACGTCCTTCACTTACTTTGATGTGTACATCTACGTTTCCGGTGCTATTGATAATCTCTTTATGGTCGAGGATAGAAGCATCACGGAAACCTTGCGCGTTGTAAAAATCCAATACTTTTTCGCGATCCTCTTCATATTTAACCGGGTTAAATTTTGCCGAGCTAAATAATTTTAGGCGAATGTATGGGTCTAAATACGTTTTAGTTTTGGTAAGAGATAAGTAACCCATATCCGTTACGTATTCTTTGAAACTAATAGGCTTGCTGGTATCACCGTAAGGGCTATTAATTTGAGGAGGGAACAAAGTAAAGCGCATCATTTCTTTGGTGCCCTTCATTTGCTTCTTCAATTTTATATCGCTAACCGATTCATTATTAGCGAAATTAACCGAATTTACTTTTACTTTACTTCCCTTGTTAATGATAAAGGTGAGCATTACCGCATTCACCATATTGGGAATAGCCTCTTCTTTTACTTCTACAGCAACATTACGGTAGGCTTTATCGGCATAGTGCTTTTTAATGGCGTCTACCGCGCTCATTTTCATGTTATCGGTTACAACTTTTTCTTTAGATAAGCCCATTTTCGCTTCTAAATCCTCGCGTTCGCCTTTACGTATACCAATAAAGCGAAAATCTGCCAAACGTGGACGTTCAGAAATAGCGATTTCAATAAACAAGTTTGAACCTTCTAAGCGCGTAAAGAAAACTTCTACATCTGCAATTAGATTTTGGCGCCATAATTTTGTGATGGCTTTACTAAAGGCATCTGTACCGGGTATCGAAACTTTATCACCTACGGCTAAGCCCGAGATAGAAATTATCAAATTGGGGTCAAAGGCTTGGGTACCGGTAACATCAATACCGGCAATGGTAAATTCCTTTGGAGGGCGATTATTAAAAATCTCTAAAAGTTGAGGATTGATAGAGGTAGGCAGCGTATCTGTAACTGCAGTTTGTGCAAATCCCTTATCGGCGAAACTGAACAAAATCGCAATAAACAGAAAGCGTTGGTATATCCGGTGCATCAATTTTTTTTTACGGTGGGCAAATTACTTGCTTATATCAAAACTATTTGTTAAACATCCT
>JBJOQA010000053.1:0-5870 GCA_046050225.1 Bacteroidota bacterium
TGATGAGGGAACGCAAATTGAATTTGATTACGATACAGTTAAATGGATGATAAATAAAAAAATACTAATAACCGGTGAGGGTATAACCTACGATTTACCAGAAAAATTATTTTACTAAATAAGAAAAGCCACCGTAACTGGTGGCTTTCTTCATTAATAGAATTAGTGTTATATTTGCAAAAAAAAAAGAATATGAACTACAAACTTATAAAGAAACATACAATTTTTGCTACAAGTGTAAAGTTTGATGTTTCAAATAGAAATGAACTAAACGTTGTCGCTGAATGTAAGGCAATAGAAGATGGATATTTTCTTGAATTAAATATTTATTTTAATAAAAGAGCAGATAAGGATGTCCAGATAGTTTTTGAATCAATATTTCGTGATAACGTATCTAGGTATACACCAGATGAAGTTAAAAGTATTGTTATGGAGGTAATTGGTTACATACAACAATCTAAGTTGGAACTTGATATTGATTATAGTGAATTGGAAAAAGATTTAATTCAAAGGATATCAGACCGATTCGGCGCTTCAGAAATACTAACAATTATTAAATAAGAAAAGCCCCTCCAATTGGCGCAAGAATGAGGCGTTGCCTTTTGTGCCTAGCTTCTTGTGCTATTTATTTATTAATCATAATTTTTAGAATACAAACATCTTTTTAATACTTGTTGCAATTGCAATAATTCAAATCTTTTCAAATTATCTATATGAGATGCGATGCACTTAACCTGACTGATAATGCAGCGATTTTATTTTAATTTTATACGGGCACAAGAAGCCAAGCGCATTAACCTATGCCTCATTCTTGCGCCAATATGGGATATTAGATTGACAATACGAGTCAAACTATAAAGCTAAAACGCATTGCGTAGCTCTCTATATCTATATATGTCCATGTTTCCAAGCTTGCGTTTTATAAGCCTCTCTTAGTTTTCCAATTACATTAATGACATTGAGGCAATGTAGTCCAAACTCTATTCATCGAATCCGGTATAGTCAGGCAATTTGGAATAGCTTCATCCGAATAGGTAAATATTTCTGGCTTCAATAAAGAAATTTTAATAAATACTAATGAATCATACATTTTAATAAATCCCTTGTAATGAGATTTGTAATGTATATCATTAACAAAATATTCAAGGTTGTAGATAGGTGCGTTTTCGGTATCTTGAACGCTAACCACTTTCGCAATAGTGAAGGCAGCGTTTTTATTAATTTCATCTTTGCGCCATAAACTGTAAAGCCCAATAACTATCAAAGTTGAAAGTACTAAAATTGAAAAAAATATTTCTTTTATATTCATATCAATTCTCTTCAGAAGAAGATTTTAATGCATCCTTTAGTTGAATCTTTATTTGATCAAACACCATTTTCAGAATCAGGGTAGTCGAGTTTTTCTAGTCTTAATTACATTTTCAGCTTCAGTTCTTGGTAGGCCCCAATTAGCGAAAGAATGAGGCGCTGCCTTTTGAGCTTGTCTTCTTGTGCTAATCATTTACTAGTCCCAATTTTAAGTTTATTAACATCATTTGAATACTGGTTGCACTTGCAATGATTTATATTCTTTCAATTTGCCAATACAAGATACAAAACAATGAACCTAACTTATAAAGCAGCAATTTTTTTTTGTTTTATACGGGCACAAGAAGTAAAGCACATTAACCAATGCCTCATTCTTGCGCCAATATGGGGATTTGAAATAGTTCAATGCAAAATTGGCGTTGGCTTTTTTTTCAAATGAAAAATTTTCATTTTCATTTTCGTTCACTTCTTCATCTTCAAACTCAATGAAGTAGGGGTCGAAATTTAAATTTCTAAATTGAAAATGATTTGAAAAAGTAGCAGTTGTAGAAGAATACTTTTGCTTGGCAGGCATTAAATCGCTTGCTGAAGCGAATTTGGGTTGGATTACCGAAAATAAAATTGTAAAAAAGAATAATATTATTCTCGCCATGCTGCAATATTACGAATACATTGCAAGCGGAAAAACCTATTAACAATTTATTTACGAATTGGCCGGTTTTAAGAAGTTTGGTGATTATTTAGGTTAAGTAGTTACTAATATTCTCGTAATCAACCAATAAACCGCAATGCAAGCAATAATACTGGATAATGGATAAATCACCTTTTGTTGATACCAATCCTTATGACCAAACCATTTTTTGATGCCAAAATAGCAAATGAATATAACGGAAATTTGTCCCAATTCTACACCGATATTAAAAAATAGCAATGCGTTGAGTAAATGATGTTGATTGGCAAGTAAATCTTTTAATGCGTTGGCAAACCCCATTCCATGGATCAAGCCAAAAATAAAAATGAGTGCCAATTTGGACTTGTCATTTCGAGATTGAAGCAGGTTTTGAATGGCTGCAATTAAAATGGTCAAGGCAATAAGCGGTTCAATGATTTTTGCGGAGATGGATACAATGTTTAAGGTGGCCAGTGCTAAAGAGATACTATGCGCGATGGTGAATATGGAACATTGTATAATTATAGCACGCAAGGTTTTGCATGGAAGAAATAAAGTTACAATGAATAGGATATGATCTAATCCCAATGGTACCACATGGGTAAATCCCAATTGCAGATATTCGAGTGAAGGTGCAAGGCTAAACATGTGGTTGAATGCATCAATTTATTGCAAATTTAATTCACCGAGAATCAGCAAATCTTTGTTATTATTTACAATAATTCTGGCTCCTTGTAAAATGTGTTGGGTAATATTTAAAATACATCTACCGCCAACCGCAGGGTCAATTAAAATGTTTCTGCCCGATGGTAGATTTGCCGGAGGAATTACATTGTTTACCCAGTTGCTTGCAATATTCCAATTGCCGTTTCCATTAAAAATATAGCTGATAGAAGTAGTGCCTTGGCCTCTCACACAAATCACATAATCTTTCGCTGTTTTTAAATCGTATGAAGTAATACCAAACCGTGCATTTAAATACCATGCTTCATTGGTATGATTAGGTAGGGTAGTGGAAGACCAATATTTTTTATTATTGATAGCTCTGATATAATTGGTGTCGATGGATGGCCCAATGCGCAATTCATCATTAATGGATTGTAATTCTTTAATATTGGGCATACGCCAATCAGTATAATTGGCTAACGATAATGTATCTGCATATAGCAGGGCATTTTCCCAAGTCAATGAATCATTGCTATGAATTTTTTGCCAGGTTAGGCCGGTGAAATTATCGGTGGTAGTACCATCCAAATTATTAACGAATCTTGCTTCTATCGAACTTAAATTGTCATAATCTCTTACCGCTCTTGTATGATACCTAAAAGATCCGCCGGCACTGATTGTTTCATTTTTAGGCTTGTTACCTACACCTCCACCAGCATTTGTTGCCCAAATTTTAGTTGTGTCGTTTGCTTGCTTATTGCTGGTCCACCAATAATCTGCGGTTGTTCTGGTAAATACAGTTGTGTCGATAGCCGGATTACTATACTGCATATTTAAAATGCTAAAACCTTCATGTGCATTGGGAAGTCGCCAGTCGGTAAATCCACCCAAGGTTAGCGTGTCACAATACTTTACGGCGTTTTCATAAGTCATTTCACCGCCATCGGTGCGCTGCCACATTAGTCCTGTAACGGTATCAATTACAATACCCGGAATATTGCTAATGTAAAATGGCGTATTGATGTTGTAATCGGCATCTTCACCCGGTGTGCTGGTATAGCCGGTGTTTTCTCCGGTATCGGGTAAACGCAGCATCGATTTTTTTATATACGTGGTAGTGATAATCCCTGTTGGAACCGAACATTGCGATTGCGAAAATCCCACATATATCGTATCAAATGAACTTAACGGTGCCACAAAGTGGAAGCTATATTTGCTTGAATTGGCTGTTGAATCTGCCCATTCGTAATTAACTTGATAGGTTCCGCCATTGCGGGTATAAGTTAAATTGTAACCATTGTTATTAGCATTCGTTTGAAAATCTGTAATAACTGCACCGGTTAAAGGAGTAAGCGAAGGTCTTACCGGTCGGGCTGCAGCTTGCGGAATAATTTGCATGGTTGCATCTTCCGTTACACTTCCCACCATATTACCAATCATATAAGGTGCTGTTGCCGTGCCATGGTAATGATACCTGCCATTGGCTTCATAATGTCCGTGATTGGCATCTAATGCGGTCATGGGTGAGCCATCCGGTTCGGTGGCGCCATAAATGCCGAATCCATCTAGAGCAAAAGCAATCGGTAATTTAGAGGAGGTATGTTGATATAGATGCAAGGGTGCAATATGATAATGGTAATCATCCGCACGACCGCTATGTCCGCCGTAATTATCTAATTGTCCATCTATAAAAGCATCAATTCCGGTATTGGTGTAGGGGTTGAAAATAGATACCCCATTAACAGCAATAGCTACTGCGCCACGTAAAAAATGCTGTTGATTCACCGGTACCGGCGTGGCAGCAATGGTTGGGTTTAATGGAATGCTCCATGCATTGTTATTATTAGCAGTAGTATAACATTGAGGGATAGGCACCTGTTGTTGCCAAGATGTAATGCCCACCATCATTTGATGGTCGGGGATACCCTTAGATTCAACATAGAAATAAGTGTTATCCCAATGCGTATAAACCTTCGGTTTGAAGGCTGTAAATGCAGAATCTACAAAAGTTGGATTGGTGGTTGTGAGGATTTTATTTCTAATTTCTTTATCGGTAAAACCATAAAGCGTAATGATTAGTCCTGTTGCAAATATGGGAATTAGTAATTTTCTTTTTTCGGTTGGCGCAATTTTAAAAGTATAAAATCCCAATGCCAACAAAAAGCAGAATATTAAAGCTATTTTTTGAATAGAAATTGAGTTGGATGATAAAGTTGTGTTTGAAAAATTAGCTGATTGTTGATTGAGTAATGCTATTTGCCTAACTCTGTTTTTAACATAACGTTGATCGTTACCCGAAAGGGTGGAAAGCGGAACATGAATTAAATTATTCTTTTCATCTTCAATATAAACCATCTCATTTTTTACAAAACTAAATGAGCCTTTAATGATTTTATTTTCTTTTGGCAGATACCATTCTTTCAAAATTATTTTATCATAATGGATGTCGTGCGCTTTTACAGCCAAAATAATTCCGGCAAAAAAGATAAGGCTAAAGAATAATTTTTTAAAATTCATCACTTGTAAATTAATCATGTTCAATTAAAGATCCCGGAACTAGAAATGCCTTACCCGGACTAACTTCTATAGATGCGCCGGTGGCAATGATTTGTGTTGTATTTAAAAGGCATTTGCCACCGGCTACCGGGTTAACAATGATTTTGCATCCGGCAGGAAGCACAGCAGGTGGAATTTGGTTGTTTACCCAATTACTGGCAATATCCCATTTGCCATTTCCTATAAATTCATAAATGGTATTGCCGGTAGGGGTTATGTTTTTGATTACATAACTGTCTGCTATATCCATGTTATGTCGAGCAGCATTTTCTTCATTGGGCAAATACGTTTTTATATAATCCACTTTTACACTGTCGCTGTTAACCGTAACTAATAAAAAACCTCGGCTTGGCAACAAGGTACCGCTTACATAACCATAGCCTGCTCCCGAACCTGTAAATACATTAATATTTCTAGCCGAAGGTTGTGGTACTTCTTGATATACAATGCCGTCTTTATCTTGCTTCGCATAACAATGGTCGTGCCCGTGAAAATAAACGGAAACTTTATTTTCTAACATCAGCGCATGAATGGGTTGCTCCCAATGCGGACGAACAGCATCAAAGCCCCAAGTTGAATCGAGATTTCTTTCGCCATTTTCAAATAAGTCTGGTTATTCAATAGAGTCTAGTGCATAGTTGTCTTTTTATCTATATTGTTGTTTTCTTAT
>JBJOQA010000054.1:0-5265 GCA_046050225.1 Bacteroidota bacterium
CAAAAGTAGTTCTGCCGATTCATCCAACCATTGTTGCAATTGCGCCGGCGTAAGTTGCTGCATACGCTGCTATTAAATTTTAGAAAAAGATTTCGTCCTCTTCATGATATACCCTGCTTAACCGAAGATTACTTACCGGAGCAACAATCAAAGGATACTTTTCTACAGCCACATTGGCTTGCGACAAGCCAAAGCCTTTTTCTTCGCTTAAAGAAATTTCTTTAATCCAAAAATACAATTGCATGACCAATCTTTCTGTAAATGGTAATTCATTATCCTGCGATAAGAATTTTTCCATCACCACAAATTGAAAATCGCCCACCACATTATTTCTTTGTTGGCTTTCGTATCTACTAGTAACATTTACTTCTTTATTTGCCACTAAATCTTCAACCACTTTTTTAAACATCAAGTTTACACGTGGGGCCACCCTAAAACCTAACCTAAATTCTACTCGGATAATATCGTTAGGAATAATATGTTCTACAATGTATTCGCAAGTATATGGATCATCCAAGGTATCAACATGCACAAACCAATAAATATCTGCGCGTTTCGGTTTCCCGCTTAGGATTGAGTAAATGATTTTATGCTCAATTTCATTGGGATTATTTGCGCTCGTCATGTAAACCAAATGCGTTGCATATTTTGGAACCGTGAAATCATTGCTTAATTCTTCCAATTTTGGCACATACTCTTCCATGCGCACAAATTCAACGTATCTGTTTTTAATTTTCCTGCTTCGATACCATACATACATCACTACAAAGATGCCTCCACCTACCATGAGTGCAATAAATCCGCCATGCGGGAATTTATCTAAGTTGGCCAATAAAAAGGCAAACTCAATGGATATATAAACTGCCAAGTATAGATAGATGAAAACCGGATTCACGCGTTTAGACACCAAGTAGTTGGCAAACAAAATAGAAGTTGACAACATACATAGCGTAATAGCTAACCCGTAAGCTGCTTCCATGGCACTTGCCGATTTAAAATAAAGCACGATACCACAACATCCTGCAAATAACAAGGTATTAATTCCATTTATAAACAATTGTCCTTTTGCTTCTGAAGGATAATTGATTTTCATGCGTGGCCAAAGATTTAATCGAATGGCTTCACTAATCAAAGTGAAAGATCCACTTATCAATGCTTGACTAGCAATAATGGCGGCAAAAGTGGCAATAACCAAACCAATTAAACGAAACTGATCCGACATTATACCAAAGAAAGGATTAAAACCGCCCTTGATCATATCCTCGGTGATGATTTGACCCTTATGAAAAGCCAACAACCATGCACCTTGGCCCAGATAATTAATTATCAAACATACTTTTACCAATGCCCAACTGTAGCGAATGTTTGCACGTCCGCAGTGGCCTAAATCACTATATAGCGCTTCGGCTCCGGTTGTACAAAGAAATACTGCCCCTAAAATCCAAAAACCCATCGTTTCGTGTTCACCTTCAATAGTAGTAGCAGTTAATAATTTATACGCATAATAGGGATTGAACGAATTTAATATAGACCAATCGTCGCCAATATGTGCAACACCCAAGATAGCCAACATTCCAAACCAAACTAACATAATTGGGCCAAACATTTTACCGATGGCCTTTGTGCCAAAACGTTGCAAGAAAAACAATAGCACCAAAATTCCCAATACAATATAAACTACCTGATATTGCTGGATGGTTTTAAAAGCAGGAATTTGCTTCAAACCCTCAATAGCTGAAGACACAGAGATGGCAGGAGTAATCATACCATCCGCTAAAAGGGCTGCGCCGCCCAGCATTGCAGGAATCACCAACCATTTTTTTTGTCGGCGTACTAATGTATATAAAGAGAAGATACCACCCTCACCACGATTGTCGGCCAAGAGGGTTAACACCACATACTTAATTGTTGTTTGTAGGGTTAGGGTCCAGATTATACAGGATAACCCACCAATAATCAGTAGTTCATTTACTTCTTTTTTACTAAGAATGGCATTGAAAACGTAGAGTGGCGAGGTTCCGATATCACCATAAATAATTCCAAGGGCTACCAATAATCCGGCTAGAGAGGCTTTACTTACATGCTTTGACACTGTGAAATATTTTATTGAAAGATGTTTGCAGCTTGCGGTTGGTTGTATAAATAAAACGCGATTTGCAATTCAACATACAAATGTAGAAGGATTTTAGAAAACGAAGCATTTCCCACACAAATATTCGACAGAAATATCAGGAATCCTTCAACAAATTATCTGTTATAGGTAAAACGGATTTGTTTGACATAAATTGCTGAACAATCAAGGCGATAACCAATACCAGCAGAGCTCCTATAACATTGAGCCATAAAAAAGATACAATATCCATCCAAAAAATCATCAACACTAACGTTTGCGCTATTAAAGCTCCAATAAAAACAGCATTCCCCTTTATTTGCTTTATCCAAAATGCCACTAAGAAAATACCTAATATTACTCCATAAAATAACGACCCCAAGATATTAACTGCTTCAATTAAACTATTTCCCAAATTATGCGCAAATAGTGCAACGATTACTGAAAAAACGCCCCACACTAATGTGTAAATACGAGCCATTCGATACTCCTCCTTATCCGTTAGGGCACGTTTACTGAATTTTTTATGAAAATCAATCATGGTGCAACCTGCCAACGAATTGAGTGCAGCCGCAATGCTACCCCAAGCAGCAAGAAAAATAACGGCAATGAGTAACCCAACTAGGCCCTTGGGCAAATTATCTACAACAAAACGCAAGAAAATATAATTTGTATCATTGGCATCATCGCCTGGAATTACTTTTTTGATGATCGACTTATATTCTTTTCTTAAACTATCTTGAATAATCGTTTGATGTTTTTGTTGCGCTTGTAAATACTGCTGTTCTAAATCAAATAATTTACTATTATAGCCAGACTGTTTGGCAATTTCAACTCGTGTTTGATCAAAAAATATTGGGGCCTTATTTTGTTGATAAAATGCAAACACCAGAACACCTACTAACAATATCAACCATTGCATGGGCACTTTTACCATGCCATTCATTAATAACCCCAATTTACTTTCACGATCAGAGCGAGCGGTTAAGAAGCGCCCTACCTGACTTTGATCGGTTCCAAAATAACTGAGTGCCAAAAAGAAACCGCCAATTAAGCCACTCCAAATATTGTATTTATCCTTCCAATCAAAGCCCTTATTTTCGGATACACCGGTAGTAATGATATTCATTTTCCCCTGCTCACCGGCAATTTTCAAAGCATCTAAAAAGCCAAGATCAGCCGGCAATAATTTTACTACCATATACCCGGCCAATACCATCCCCGATATAATAATGATTAACTGTAATTGTTGTGTATAGGCCACGGCACGTGCGCCGCCACTCATGGTATAAATAATCAACAATCCGCCCATTACTAAATTGGTATAATAAATATCCCAACCTAATAAAGAACTTAATATGAGCGAAGGCGCATAAATGCTGATTCCCGTTGAGAGTCCGCGCGACAATAAAAACAATCCAGAAGTGAGTGTTCTTGTTTTTATATCAAATCGATTTTCAAGAAATTCATACGCAGTATATACTTTCAACTTTCTGAAAACCGGCACAAAAAATATGCATATCACAATCATCGCCAAAGGCAAACCAAAATAATATTGTACAAACCGCATTCCATCAGTATAGGCCTGGCCCGGTGCACTTAAAAAAGTAATCGCACTTGCTTGGGTACCCATGATACTCAACAACACCAGATACCACGGCATATCGCGGTTGCTTAAAAAATAACCTTCTAAATTTTTACTGGCACTGCTTTTATAAACACCATAAATGATGATACCGCAAAGCGTAGCAATGAGTACTACCCAATCTATACTACTCATGCCGATTTATACATTTGGGTGATAAAATAAAAAAATACCACTTGCACCAATAGCCAAAGGAATACAGCGAGATACCATTTTTTCCAATATCGTGAAGAAGGCTTTTCCATATTTTAATAAATCAATCGTTACTACTAATTACTTCGAATTATCGCTTAGGCTTTGCAATTAAATTGGCAAACAAACGGTAAGCACCGGGAACACCTGCCGGTAATTCTCTAAAAAACACCAAGCCGGTATACACAAAACGTCCCTTACCATAATTAGCTACCAACAAGCTGCCATCTTGCTCTTTCTCTCCCGGATCTTTCATTGAAATAATTCGTTGATAATTACTATCAATATTTTCGGCATGATAAATACTACGCTCTTGAACCCATCCATCAAAATCTTTTGATGTAATTACATTGGGATAATTTAAAATTGGATGCTGCGGTTGCAGAAAATTTACCACGGCATTTTCATCAGTGATTCTATTGCGCCCGATGTTTAAAGGGTAAGGCCCAATTTTTGATTTGATAGAACTAATAAAATTATTGGTATTGTATTGCACTAACACTACGCCACCCGCTTGCACATATTGCATGAGCACATCATAAACATTGCCCATCCAATCATTCACATTATAAGCACGAACACCGGTAACAACGGCATCCAATTTTTTCAGGTTTGCCAAAGTAATATCCGTCTCTTTAAGAAATACAACATCGTAACCTAATTGTTCCAAAGCTTGTGGCACTTTATCACCCGCACCAACTATATAACCAACTGTTTTTCCGGTTGTTTTAACATCCATCTCCACTTTCGTAAAAGTAGAATTTCGAACATATGCGATAGGAGGAATATGGTCGTAATTTATTTGAACCAATTCCTGGTAAGGAACTCCGGATTGATTAACCTGCAAAAACTTTGCTACATCCGGTGCATTCGTAGTTTTATCCCGCTCATGTATAGCCGAAATAGCCACCTTGTTAATTTGATTTTTTTTGAAAGCAACCGGTTCAATTTTATGATCCGTTATTTGCCCCTCATGTAGTGTATTAAAGCTAAGTAGTTGATTATCCTTAAAAGATTTCACTTCCAATTCGTATGCATTGGATTTTATACTTAATGCCGGAATAACTTTTACGGATACTGCAGGAATAATACTTACCGGCTGGTACAACTCTCCTTTAACCGGATCGGTAAATTTATAGCGAATGGGCTTTTCAAACTGAAAATTTTCACCTGCTATTTCTACTTCAAAAGTAACCAAGAGCGGATCATTTTCTGCCTTTCCAATAAGCTGCTGTTGGTCAACTACAAAACTCCCCTTCTCCATTGGCTTCACTAACCAATAAGGCTGCGAAAGAGGTGCATCGGCTGCAAGTGCAAC
>JBJOQA010000055.1:0-2720 GCA_046050225.1 Bacteroidota bacterium
GTTAAAAAAACATCCACATAATTAGCTGAACTAGTATTAAAAGCAAGTTTTGCATAAAATTCCCACTGAGCCGAAGTAGCCAGCGCGTTGGGCGTACTTAGATAATAGGCAGCATTGGCCACTGTATTATTACTCTGTAATTGATTAGAAGCATTGACCACCCAATCGGCGGTATTACCCGACCAAACAGGATTTGCCGTAAAGTCACCATCAGTAAAACTATCAGAAATCTGCGCAAATATTTGCGTTTGAAAACATCCAAAAACAGCCAAGATGGCAATCCATTTTTTTAACATACAATCAATTGTGAATCTTAAAGATAACCAATTAATTATTGGATTAAACAGGATAAACCCGCTGAATTACAGGAAAAAAGACAAGACTATGTGCAAACTTTGGTGATTTAGTCAGGATTGACTATTTTCGAAGTAGATGATTAAAACAACGCATACCATTATTATTACGAAACGCTCTAAAAAAGGGGAAGGTTAATTGTGGTATAGCTTTAACGATATGCACAGCCTTCCGCCAAAAAGCGGGAGGTTTTTTTTGCCGGCGATTTTCAGTAATGAGAATCAATATTTTTAATTTTTAAACAAAAAAAACATCACATGAAAGTAGCGGTAGTAGGTGCCACCGGCTTGGTTGGCAGCAAAATGTTGCAGGTTTTGGAAGAGAGAAATTTTCCGGTAACAGCATTAATTCCGGTTGCATCGGAAAAATCCATCGGCAAAAAAGTAAGTTTTAAAGGAACCGACTATACGGTAGTAGGATATCAGGACGCTATTGCGGCCAAACCGGATGTTGCAATATTCTCGGCAGGGGGTGGCACTTCATTAGAATTGGCCCCTTTGTTTGCGGATGCGGGCATAACGGTAATAGACAATTCTAGCGCATGGCGTATGGACCCAACTAAAAAATTAGTGGTGCCCGAGGTAAATGCATCGGTACTAACCGCAGCGGATAAAATCATTGCTAACCCCAACTGCTCTACCATTCAGATGGTGGTGGTTTTAAAACCATTACATGAAAAATATAAAATTAAACGAGTAGTAGTAAGCACCTATCAAAGCGTTACCGGCACAGGCGTGAAAGCGGTTGACCAATTAATGAATGAACGCAATGGCGTAAAGGGCGAAATGGCTTATAAATATCCAATCGACCTCAATGCGATTCCGCATATTGATTCTTTCTTAGAAAACGGATACACTAAAGAAGAAATGAAGATGACCAATGAAACTAAGAAAATCATTGGTGATGATAGTATTCAAGTGGTAGCTACTACCGTTCGTATTCCGGTAATGGGTGGCCATAGTGAAAGTGTAAATATTGAATTTGAAAACGACTTTGACTTAAATGAGGTTCGTGAATTATTAAGCAAAGCGCCTGGAGTTGTGGTTCAAGATGACGTAGCAAACTTCGTGTATCCAATGCCGTTAACCGCGCATGAAAAAGATGAAACCTTTGTTGGTAGAATTAGGAGAGATTTTACTCAGCCCAACACGCTTAACTGTTGGATTGTAAGCGACAATTTAAGAAAAGGCGCTGCAACCAATGCGGTGCAGATTGCCGAATATCTTGTACAACATAATTTGGTATAGTTAAAAGTGATAAATATTAAAAGAAAAGCCGCTTCAAATAAAGCGGCTTTTCTTTTAATATTGGATTTTGATCATAGGGTGCCCTTACAGCAATATCTTAATCGGTATATCGATGACCGGCATTAATCCAGTTCGTAATAATTTGTTTTTCTGCAGTTGTAAAAAGAGCCTGCGGACTTCGTGGCATTCTACTCATTTGATAGGTAACGCAGGACTTGTTAATCTGACTCCAATATTGAACAATATTACAATCGGCATCAAAATTATAACCGGCGGCCGAACCTCCGTTGATATGACAACCACTGCCACTGCATCTGTTGGTAATTAAGGAGCGTACTTGGGTAAATGTAGTGCCTTTAGGTGCCAAGGTAATTGTTGTGCTTTTCGTTTGTGTACAACCGTTACCATCCTTTACTCCTATCAAGAAATTTCCGGCATTTAGTCCGCTAAATACATTACTTGTTTGATAGGCCCCGCCGTTAATATTATAGGTAAATCCGGTAGACCCACTAGCCGTGACAGTAATGGCACCATTATTTGCAGGGGTTACACATGGCGTTACATTTACTATGTTGGCCGCTACCGTAATATTAACCCCGGAGCAGGGGGATGTTGCCGTCAACGTTACTGATTTTGTACCCAAACAACCATTTGCATTTTTAGCAGTAATGGTATAAGTACCGGCACTCAAACCGGTAAAGGTTCCACTAGCTTGATAGGCTCCACTATTCAACATATAAGTAAATCCGGTGCCTCCGGTAGCTGTTGCGTTAATACTTCCATTTGATAACCCGGTAGTTGGATTAACCTGTGTTGCACTTACTACCACGGTTACACCCGCACATGGATTATTGGCTCCCAAAGCAACAGTTTTAGTACCTAAACAGCCATTCGAATTTTTGGCAGTAATGGTATAATTGCCTGCAACTAAACCGGTAAAGGTTCCGTTTGCTTGGAAAGCTCCATTATTTATGCTGTAAGTAAAACCGCTACCGCCTGTAGCTGTTGCTGTTATAGAACCATTTGCCTGATTGATCGTAGGTTGTACAAAAGTAGTACTAACTGCTACAGTTATTCCTGCACAAGGATTAATAGTGCCAATGGTTACTTGTTTAGTAC
>JBJOQA010000056.1:0-5234 GCA_046050225.1 Bacteroidota bacterium
TGGGAAATATTTTTAAAGCGCCATCAGATTCAACTTCCCGATGGGTTTTTACAACAAAATAATCAGGGCACGATTCTCGAAATCATTCCAAGAATTTTTGGTGCCACCCTTAGTAAAGAAAAATGCTTGCAACTCGGCAACGAAAAGGAACAAATTTATCGGGAGTTGTATAAGCCACATATAGCAGCGGTTCCCGGATTAATCAATTTTCTTCAAGCTGCAAATGCGGTGGGTTTAAAATTAGCCTTGGCCACGATGGCCGATTTGGCAAATGTGGAAATGGTGCTGAATACATTGAAGATAGGCCATTTATTTGATGCGGTGGTCACCGGAGCAGATGTAAATCATGGAAAGCCCAATCCGGAAGTGTTTTTGAAAGCTGCCCATTCATTAAACCTTCCCGTTTCATCATTGCTAATTTTTGAAGATTCCCTTTCCGGTGTGCAAGCCGGTGTTGCGGCAAATATTTCGGTGGTTGGAATAAATACTTCGCAATCAGCAGAAAAATTATTGCAAGCCGGGGTAAAAAAGGTGATTGAAAATTATCATGATGTGGTACCGGGCATTTGGCCCTTCTAGTTTTCACTATCATTCAAAAACCATTCAATTTCGCCAAATTGAAAATGATTGTCGATAATGTCGGAAGTATGCAAACATCCGGTTTCGGTAACCTCCTTAATAGTAGTTTCAAATACAATTCCAGCTTTTTTTAATCGAACAAGAGCGTTTCGCTTATAAAGTGCGGCATTGTATTGAGCAAGGGTGTTGATAAATTGCTCGGGATAACATTGTTTGCAGAAAGATAAAACTTCGGCTTGCAGTTCTTTGGCCAATTCTTCGGGGTTAAAATCTTTCCCGGTTATTTGTTTGAGTGAAACCGGATTGGGTATGGATGGGTCAAAATTGGTTTGGTTTACGTTGATGCCAATACCTACCACCGAAAATTTCCAGCCGGTTTTGCCGGTTTCTAAACTGCCTAATGCGTTTTCGATGAGGATACCTGCTGCCTTTCTGTCACGCCAATAAATATCATTTGGCCATTTTATAGAAGTTTCGTCGCCTGCATATTTTTTAATAAATCGATAACAAGCCAAAGCAACAGCGGCGGATAATTGAAATTGTTGGCTAATATCTAGGTATTTTGGTATTAAAACGATGCTCAACGCGATGTTTTCACCTGGATTGCTGCTCCAGGTACGCCCTCTTTGACCTTTTCCCTGGGTTTGACAGCTGGTAAAATAGGCTTCACCATGAGAAGCCAATCCTGCATAGGCCTTTCCCATGGCATAGTTGTTGGTACTGTCGGTACTATCTAATAAATTGAATGTTAAATCTGCTGTTGGCATGATGCACCGATTGCGAAAAGAATTTGTATTTTTGATATAGCATTTAAACTGCCTATTGGGTAAAAATAAAATAATTAATTGTTACTGCGCTTTTTAGTTCAATGATTTAATGAGTGCAGTTATCGAACAAAAAAATCTACATAATTTGAGTAAAAGTACCGCAGCCAAACAAAGCGAAACCAGCAGTGTTAAAAGGCTGACTAGATCAAGTAAAATCTTTAAGGCAATTATTCAGGCCATTCATGACAAAAAAGGAGAAAATGTATTAAGCCTGGATTTGCGCAAAATTCCCGAAGCCGTTTCTGACTTTTTCATTATCTGCGAAGCAAACAACAGTACCCAGTTGAAGGCTATCGCCGATTATATCGAGTATGAAGTAAAAGAGAAATGTGGTGAAAATCCCTACAAACACGAGGGTAAACAAGCTATGCAATGGATTTTGATTGATTACGTTAATATTGTTGTGCATGTTATGATGCCCGAACCTCGTAAGTTTTATCAATTGGAAGAAATGTGGAGCGACGCCCCAGCAATGGAACATCCGGATAACGGATAATTAATTTACACTTGCCATTATAAATTAACCGCCTGAATGAAGGCTTAACTATTTAGACCTTAATAAAAATGAGTAACAACAATAATCCGTCGCCACTTGGAGAAGGCGGCGACCCATCCAAAAGAAAACCCAAATTCAATATCTATTGGGTATATGGGATTGCATTTGCCGTACTAATTGGCTATAACTTTTTTAGAGGCGTTACCGGTGGCGGTGTTGAAACCGATCAACTGAAGTTTACACAAATGCTGAAAAACGGCGATGTAGACAAGATTAAAACGGTTCGTAATAAAAAAATGGTGCGCATTTATTTAAAAGATAATGTGCTCAAAAAAAATGAAGCGTATTACAAGTCTATTTTAGATAAGCAACAATACGAAATGGCTACCCGTGGTGCCAAGCCGCAATTGTTTTTTAACTTCTTTGATGAAAAGGCTTTTGCGGATGATATGCGCGAATTTTATAAAGAAAATCCAACCGTTACGCGTGTACCCGATTTGCCCGACGATGAAGGCGAATTGTTCAGTCAGCTCGTAACAACTTTATTCCCTATTCTTTTAATCGGATTATTGTTTGTGATGATGATGCGCAAAGTGGGCGGCCCCGGCGGAAGCGGCGGCGGTCCGGGCGGTATCTTCAATATCGGAAAATCAAAAGCTACTTTGTTTGATAAAGCCTCACGTGTAAATATCAATTTTGGTGATGTTGCCGGTTTGGATGAGGCCAAAGTGGAAGTGATGGAAATTGTTGACTTCCTTAAAAATCCTAAAAAATATACCGCTTTGGGTGGTAAAATTCCAAAAGGCGCCTTGTTAATTGGCCCTCCGGGAACCGGTAAAACCTTATTGGCCAAAGCAGTTGCAGGAGAAGCGCAAGTGCCTTTCTTTAGTTTAAGCGGTAGTGATTTTGTTGAAATGTTTGTGGGTGTAGGTGCAAGCCGTGTGCGTGATTTGTTTAAGCAAGCGCGCGAAAAAGCTCCGTGTATCATCTTTATTGATGAAATTGATGCCATTGGTCGTGCACGTGGTAAAAACGTGATGATGAGTAACGATGAGCGCGAAAATACCTTGAACCAATTGTTAGTTGAAATGGATGGTTTTGGTACCGATTTAGGTATCATTATTTTGGCAGCAACCAATCGCCCTGATGTATTGGATAGTGCTTTATTGCGCCCGGGTCGTTTTGATCGTCAAATTACTATCGATAAGCCCGATTTAAACGGAAGAGAAGCAATTTTTAAAGTGCATCTCGAACCTATTAAAGTTTCTACCACGTTAGACATTCATAAGCTGGCCGAACAAACACCGGGTTTTGCAGGTGCCGATATCGCCAATGTTTGTAACGAAGCAGCCTTGATTGCTGCTCGTAAAAACAAAGAAGCAGTAGATATGAGCGATTTCCAAGATGCCATTGATCGTGTAATTGGTGGTTTGGAAAAGAAAAATAAAATCATCTCTCCAGAAGAAAAACAAATCATTGCTTATCACGAAGCAGGTCATGCAATTTGTGGATGGTATTTAGAACATGCTTATCCTTTATTGAAAGTAACCGTAGTGCCAAGAGGTACCGCTGCTTTGGGTTATGCGCAGTATACACCTAAAGAACAGTACTTGTACAATACCGATCAATTGATGGATCAAATTTGTATGACTTTAGGCGGACGTGCCAGTGAAGAAATTTTCTTCGGAAAAATTAGCACCGGTGCCAGCAACGACTTGCAACAAATTACCCGCATCGCGTATAGCATGATTACCGTTTACGGTATGAACGATAAAATTGGAAATATCAGTTTCTACGATCCTTCGCAAGAAAATATGTTTACCAAACCTTACAGCGAGGAAACCGGTAAAATGATTGATGAAGAAGTTCGCAAATTGATTGAATCGGCTTACAAACGCACATTAGAATTATTGAGCGATAAAAAAGGCGATGTAGAAAAATTAGCGCAAGAGTTGTTGAAGAAAGAAGTGTTATTCAAGAGTGACGTAGAGCATTTAATTGGTAAACGTCCTTTTGAAGAGAAAAAACATTTAGATGTTCAACAGGATGAAACCCCGAGTATAGATGGTGAAACACCTTCATTCGGACAAGATCAACCGATTATTTCTTAAGTTGTGAATACCTCCAAAGAAAACATATTGAAGAAAATAAGGAAGGCACTGAGTAACCCAGTGCCTTTACCTTTTTCTCAAAGTGAAGGTGCTGCAGCCTTGTTTGCGCCTGCAACCGATGATTTAGAAGTATTGTTTGCTACCAATTTCAGTAAGTTGCAAGGCCGTTTTGTGTATTGCGAAAATGAAACGCAATTAGTTGCACAAATTCAACAATTAATCGCTGCGCGCGAATGGACCAAAATTTATTGCAGCAACGAAAAATGGAATCCCGTTTTTAGTAATACCATCAATCTTGCTACCTGCGATGCGTCTGTTACAGGTTGCGAATTATTGGTGGCACGCACCGGATCAATTGTATTGAGTGCCGCTGAAATCGAAGGCCGAACAGCTAGTGTTTATGCACCCGTACATATTTGTATTGCCTATACCCATCAATTAGTATTTGATGTTAAGGATGCATTGGTGGGAATGAAAGAACGGTATGGTCAACAACTTCCCTCCATGATTAGCTTTGCAACAGGTCCAAGCCGTACGGCGGATATCGAAAAAACATTGGTAACCGGTGTACATGGCCCCAAAGAAGTATATCTGTTTTTATTGGAAGCCTAGTTTATTGGAAATATTGTTCCGCAATGGCTACACTTTCGGGCTTGCCCACATCCACCAAAATATCACCCGAATGATCATAGCCCAAAATGGTTTGTGTTTTGGCCAAATCTAAGTAGCTGTCAATTAATGAAAATTTGCCGCGTTGCTGTATCAACGAAAATACCCTTGGTTCAAAAATTACCACGCAACTATAGGCCTTTGCTACTAAATCGGGTTTGTTGATGGATATTTTTTCATCCCCGGTGTTATTGTTGCGCCAACCGCATAGTTGATTAGCCTCATCAAATAATAAGCTTCTTGAGGCTTTGCGTGAGGTAGTTCCAAAGCTAATAAGTGGTTGATGTTGTTGATGAAACGCACGCAGTGAGTCAATGTTGAGATTGGTTAATATGTCGGCGTTAAGCGTAATAAATGGTTCATTTCCTTCTAGCAGGGGGCGCGCTTTTAACAAGCCACCACCGGTTTCTAAAACTTCATCACGCTCATCACTTACAGTAATGTTACTTCCCCATCCGTTATTTGTTTGAATGGCTTCAATGATTTGATCGGCAAAATGATGCACGTTTACTACTACTTCGCGAATATGATATTGTTGTAAATATTCAACGT
>JBJOQA010000057.1:0-6860 GCA_046050225.1 Bacteroidota bacterium
GCAGAAGCCGTATCCGGTAAAAACCAATAAATCAACTTCCCGGGAGGTAATGCTATCGGTTTTTCATCTTGAAAGGCCAGCACTTCTACCATTCCGCCCGATATTAAAGCGCGCTCATTGCTTTGGGTAGTTAAGCCTTCGGCCAACATCGCCGATTTTGTATAAAACTCACGCAATTGTATTTTAATTTCCCCGCTTCCGCTAAAACTTCCCGCAGGGATAAACAAACCTGTTCCGTTAGCACCAAGCAATAATGTATCTCGCTGTTGTTGAATGATAAATTGTTGAGCCAATTGTTTTATTGAATCTAGCAATCTTGCCAAAATTTGCTGCCGCGGAACGATAGCAACAATTGAATCATTTCTTTTATTCGTGGTATCCGGGCAAATATCGCAGGGCTTAAAATTCAGCTTCATACCTGCCAACAATATATCATCATCGGTTAAATAAGGTGCGATTTTAGCGTTGCTTACAATAGGTTCGTTTATTACAGCGGAATCAACTAAAAATGATTCATTTGTATTGTTTAATTCAGCTCCCTTTTGAACAGCGGGTGCCATTACATTTTGGCGATTATTTTCGCCTGGTTGCATAAGCCACCATCCTATGCCAATAAATAAAATTACCGCCGGAATCAACCACCAAAATCGCTTAACAAAGCTTGGCGACGCAGGAGCAACAGGGCCTTGCAACATCATTTGCATCTGTTGCCAGTGTGCCTCCATATGGCTAAGATCAGGGGCTTGTTCAGCCTCCTGCTTGCGCAAATCATCTTCAAACCGGTTATCAATGTTCATGATGAAAAAATTCTGTTTCGCTTGTTGTTTGTAATATTTTTTTTAGCATTTTTTTGGCCTCACTCACATGCCACTTACTGGTTCCTTCACTGATATTTAAATGCTCGGCAATTTGTTTGTGTGTTAGTCCTTCGTAAACAAAAAGGTTAAATACCGTGGCGGTGGCGCCGGGTAATCGGCTTAGCAATCGTTGAATTTCTTGATAGGCCACTTTATCATATACGGCGGGATCAACTGCCACCTGTTCAAATACATCGGTAGAAACGGCATTTTTAAAAATATTCTTCCGCTTGCAAAAATCAATACAGCAATTCACTACAATTACTTTTATCCAGCCGCCTAATTTTCCCTCATCTTTATAGGTATGAATATTGGAAAACACCTTCAGCATCGCATTATTGTAAATGGTACCGGCCCCATCTGCATCTAGCGCATAGCGAAAACAAATTTTGATCATTTCAGGATAGAAGCGCAGATACAAAGCACGCTGACTTTGCATCTGCTGTTTCCTGCAGCCCTCAATCAATATTTGTAGCGATGGTTCCAAATGATGTATTCGTGTCAAAAATGATGCCTCTGCCTATACTAACTGCATCAAATAATAAAAGGGTTGGGTAATTGCAAAAAAACACCGAATTGCTTCGGTGTCTTAAAAATACAATCAATTTAGTTCTCGTTAGGATTCCATTCGTTTATTGGTTGCCCAAATGTTTAATTTCAATTTGAGGCGCAATTACTTTATTACATTTTTCAACTACCAGTTCTTTCGCTAATTGAAAACTTCCCTTTAATTTAAAATCGGTAGAGCTAGCACCAATTAACACGTTGTATTTGCCTGCTTCTGCAATCCAAGAAGTGGATGCTACATCAAAGGATGCCAAATCTTTAGGAGATAAAACAAACTTAACTGTTTGTTTTTGGCCGGGTTTCAATAAACCGGTTTTTGCAAATGATTTCAATTCTTCTGATGGTTTTGCCAATTTTACCGAAGGGGCATTCAAATACAATTGAACAGCTTCTTTACCTGCAACTTTACCGGTATTAGTAACATCAACGGTAACGGTAATCGAACCATTAAAATTAGGGCTACTGAATTTTAAATTACTATAGGCAAAGTTGGTATAGCTCAAGCCAAAACCAAAAGGAAAAGCCGTTTTAACTTTAAAGCTATTATGAAAGCGATATCCCACATAAATCCCTTCCTCATAAATTACTTCTGATGGGAAGCCCATCGACATGCCACCAAAACCCTTCACTTCTTTATCGCTCGTATTTTTACCGGGGAAGTTATTTGCGGTTGAAATATCATTATAATCAACAGGAAATGTTACGGCCAATTTACCGGAAGGATTTACTTTACCGGTTAACAAATCTGCAACCGCATGGCCGGCTTCTTGACCACCTTGCCAAGTTAACAAAATACCGTCTACTTGATCGCGCCAAGCAGTTACATCAATTACCCCACCGGCGTTAATAATCACAACTACTTTTTTTCCTGCTGCATGATAAGCAGTAGATACATTCTTAATCAACTCCAATTCATTGGCAGAAAGATAATAGTCATTTTCTTTTTTACGATCTTGAAATTCACCTGCATTTCTACCAATGGTAATTAAAGCGATGGCCGTAGTTTTTGCTTTTTCTGCAATGGCTTCAGGAGATAATTTTCTTTCTTCAATTGGCGGAGGCAATTCAAAGAAGAATTTTTTTGGAGGCAATTTAGCTTGCTGCTCGGCGATATAAGCAGTGTATTCTTTTTGTAAAGTTTCGTCTATTTTCAAACCGGCATCTGTTAGCCCTTGCACCAAAGAAACAGTGTAAGCTTCATTTACATCACCGCTACCTGTACCACCGGCAATAAAATTGTAAGAAGTATTACCGTAGGTTGCAATTACACCAAGCTTTTTAGGCAGTGGTAAAACAGCTTCATTATTTTTAAGTAAAATCATGCCATCTGCCGCGATATTACGCGCAATAGTTGCGTGTCCTTTTAAATCAGGCATATTACTATAGGTTTGATTTAAAGCGGTAGGTGATTGTAAAACCGTTTTAATAATTCTCGCTACATTTTCATCCAATACCGCTTCACTCAATTTACCGTCATTTAACGCATCTGTAATTTCTTTGATTTGTGCGGCAGTGCCCGGCATTAATAAGTCATTACCGGCTTTCATTTGTTCTACAGCATTATTTCCTCCAAACCAATCGGTCATTACCATTCCCTTATATCCCCATTCTTTTCTTAAAATGGTGGTTAGCAAGTCGTAACTCTGCGAAGTGTAAGTGCCATTTAATTTATTATAAGAACTCATCACGGTCCATGGGTCAGAACGCTTAACGGCAATTTCAAATCCGCGTAAATATATTTCGCGTAAGGCTCTTTCACTTACAATCGTATTTACCAAATTGCGATTAGTTTCTTGGTTGTTTCCTGCAAAGTGTTTGATAGAAGTACCTACTCCATTGGATTCAATACCATTTACCATGGCAGCTGTAATCCAGCCCGAAACCAAAGGGTCTTCTGAATAATATTCAAAATTTCTTCCGCCTAATGGATTGCGTTGAATATTTAATGCGGGGGCTAATAACACATCTACGCCGTATTCCTTTACCTCGTTACCCATAGCTCGGCCGGCCTGATAAACCAAGGCGGTATCCCAAGTTGAGGCTAACAAAGTTCCTACCGGAAATGCAGTACAATAATACGTTTTACCCGGTGTTTCTTCGCGCGTTGGAGAGATTCTTAATCCTGCAGGCCCGTCGGCAACCACCATTGTAGGCAAATGAATACTTTCAATAGAATAAGTAGAACCCGCAGCACCATCTACACGGTCTTTGGTAACACCTACCGTTGGACTACTAGATAAATTCATTCCGGAGATTTTCATGCCTTTTCCAACTACCAACAAAATCTTTTCTTGTCGGCTCATTTTCTTTACCATGTCGGCAATTGAAGTTTGTGCAAACGCCTGGCTACCGGCTAATAAACACAAAACAAAGGTGAGTTTCTTTTTCATATGCAATAATCTATGTGTTATTTTGACACAATGATAATTCAAAAAAATCAACTTGTCAATAGTTGAACCTATTTTTCTTCTGTTTTTCTTACAGTTAATTGATTCCATTCAAATCATTTAAATTTGCATCCAACCGTTATTTATGGCTTTTTCAGACGAGATAAAACGACATTTCACCGAAGGTGGCAAAAATTATATCCCCAGCTTATCTATCGACTGTGTGATATTAGGTTTCCACGAAGGAGAACTACGCGTGTTATTATTGTATTCTAAATTGTGGGATAAATGGGCATTACCGGGAGGTTTTATAAGGCGAGATGAGCATTTGGATGAAGCTGCACTGCGTATATTACATGTAAGAACCGGCTTAAAAAATATCTTCTTAAAGGAGTTTGGCATTTTTAGTGACCCGAATCGTTCAACAAAAGCAATTTATGAACCTGTATTAAAGGAAAATGGTTTGCAAATAGAAAACAGTTGGATGTTTGATCGGTTTGTAACCGTTGGGTATTCTGCTTTGGTAGATTTTACCAAGGCCAAGCCTTCTCCGGATATTTTTTCGGATAGTTGCGAATGGCATTCCTTGCAACAATTACCCTCGATGATTCTTGATCATGCCGCTATTGTTGAACAAGCGCTATTGCAATTAAGGCAGCAACTCAACTATCAACCTATCGGTTATAACCTATTGCCGCAAAAGTTCACGATGCCTGAATTACAGAAATTATATGAAACGATTTTAGGCAAACAACTTGATCGCCGAAATTTTCAGCGCAAGATTTTAAACACCGGGATTCTTCGCAAATTAGATGAACGCAAAAAAGGAGTGAATCATAAGGCGCCTACCCTGTACTCATTTAACATGCGTACCTATAATAAGGTATTGCAGGCAGGAATGGGATTTGAATTATAAACACAACAATGCATAAAAAAGCCGGAAGTTGAATTCCGGCTTTTTAGTATTTAAATATTTACAATTTATTGCAATTTTGCCAACCATAAGGATGCATTCATGTGCAAGCGACTATGATTTCCGCCGGCATCTGTCCATCCAAAAAACAAATTATTACCGGCTGCGCCTGTACCGTCATCGGCCGGAGAACTATCGCTGATAGCAAAAACACGACCTGTTCCATAAGTAGAATAAGCTGCCATCAAATTGGTTAAATTCTTTGTTACACCAGATTTCCAAATTAAACCACGCGATGCAGCGCCACTTGTTAAAGTCATAGATGCTCCGTTATGAAAAATTAATGAAGTTACATTGCCTTGGGTACCATTAATAGTTGGATGCACTGTTGTGCTAACATTGGTTGTTGTTTGAGAAAAATTGGTAAGATCAAATTTAAATCCGAAAGGATTCACTTGAACCGTATTGGAGTTAAATAAATCGTTCCAAATAGCCGGAGAATCCCAACCATCATTATTACGATCACTAACCGTGTGGTCGGCAATGATAAATAATCCACCACCATTTTTTACAAAATTGATAATCGCAACTTTTTCAGCGGCAGTATAACGAATATTCGCTTCGTCTACAATATATACATCATACTTTGATAAGTCTTGCGCATTAGTAGTACTACCGTAAGTTATAGCGCCGGTAGATGGCAATGTTTCAACGGTATGCCCTTGCTTAGCCAAAGCTATTCCCCAAGAAGAAATAGCGCCGGTCCAATAAGTTTCAGGCGTTGATGCAGTGATGGTACTTTGCAATGGTGTAGGAATACGTTGCGGTATATTATTATCCTGATCAATTACCCAATCAGCATTCCCAGCCGTTTCGGCTTTTTTATTATCAAATAAAAATTTCTTAGGAGTTGTTACTGCTAGCGGACTAATCGTTCCTGCAGCTAATAAATCTTGCCCAGCAATTGCTCCGGCTTGTTTATCGAATGATACTTTTTGGCAAGAAACCATCATCAAAATAGCTGATGCGGCTACAAACATTTTTTTCATCTGAATAGTTTTGGTAGAAAATAAAGTTAGAAAGCTACAAAAATTAAGCCATACAAAAGGAAGAATTTAAGCGAATTGATTAAAATTTAATTCAAAAATTAAGCATTTGGGACAACAAACACATTGAACCAATTAGTTATACTATCAAAAAAATAAATATCTATCTAACCTAACCGGAAACAGAAAAATAATAAAATCAGTTAACTTTCCGGACATTTCAAAAAACTATGAATCGTAAGGGTTTTCTTCAAACAGCAGTAACCATGGCGGGCGGAAGTTTATTGGCTTCAACACCAACAAAACTTTTGGCAAATCCTCCTTTTGCGATGTCTGAACTTGGCATTAAAATACCCGAATATTTAAAACCGGGTGATCGTATTGGTATTTGCAGTCCGGCAGGTTATATTACCCTTGATGAACTTCAACCTGCGTTGCAGCGAATTGAAGAATGGGGTTTTACAACAAAAATTGGAGATTCAATTGGTCAAAGAGATTTTTGTTTTGGTGGAACAGATGAAGTAAGAGCCGCAGATTTACAACAGCTATTAGATGCAACTGATATCAAAGCTATCTTATGTGCAAGAGGTGGCTATGGCTTAGTTCGTATCATCGATCATCTAGACTTCACGCTATTTCAAAAAAATCCTAAATGGCTTATCGGCTTTAGCGATATTACCGTTTTACATGAGCACTTAAACCAACGAATTCATGTTGCAAGTATCCACTCAAAAATGTGCAATAGTTTTGTAAAAGATCGAAGCACCGAAACAGCGGAACAACGTCGCTCCATTGAAAGCATCAGAGATTGCCTACTCGGAAAAAAAATGGAATATCAGGCTATGCCCAGCCTAGACAATCGGTTGGGAATTTCCTCCGGACAATTAATTGGGGGCAATTTAAAAACCATCGAATCTACCTGTGGTAGCAAATCGGATATCCAAACTGCAGGAAAGATTTTATTTGTAGAAGATACCGGCGAATATTTATATAGCATCGATCGCATGTTTTGGAACTTAAAGCGAAGCGGAAAATTAGATAAACTCGCAGGCCTCATTATTGGCGGTTTCAAAATTAAACCGGATGCACC
>JBJOQA010000058.1:0-4888 GCA_046050225.1 Bacteroidota bacterium
TGGCGCATAATGAATAAAATTTTTGACTTGAATGCATACGAATGAACATCATTGATAGCCATGTACATTTTTGGAATTACGACCCAATCAATTATGCTTGGATTGATCAGGGTATGCAAACATTACAAACCAGCTTTACACCAGAGCAACTTGGGGCAATATATAAAACCAATCATATAAGCGGCTGCATCGCGGTTGAGGCGCATCAATCAATAAACGAAACGCACCAACTTTTAAGCCTGAGCAGCCAACATAGTTTTATAAAAGGCGTGGTAGGTTATGTAGATTTGTTGGCAGATAATATAGAGAAGCAACTGCTCGAATTAAAACAATACAAGAAGTTAAAGGGTTTTAGAATGGCCCTTCAAGCCTATGAACCCAGCCTTATGCTGCAGCCAGCTTTTTTAAACGGACTTAGCAAACTTCATTCTTATCATTTTACCTACGATCTATTACTACTTCCCAAGCATCTGCCTGCAGCAAATTCATTGGTTAATCAATTTCCAGAACAAAAATTTGTAATCAATCATTTGGCAAAGCCAGACATAAAAACAAGTGCAATTTCGGTTTGGGAACATGATATAGCCGCTATTGCTAAACACCCGAATGTATTTTGTAAATTAAGTGGTATGGTAACTGAGGCAAATTGGAATAACTGGACAGCGGAAGCGTTTACCCCTTTTATAGAAGTAGTTTTAAATAATTTTGGCGTTGATAGAATCATGTTTGGAAGCGACTGGCCTGTTTGTACTTTGGCTAGCTCTTACGAGCGATGGCTGCATGTTACTACTGAATATTTCAAACATTTTTCAGAACAGGATCAAACAAAAGTATTTAGCAGTAACGCACAGTTATTTTACAATCTATGATTTAGTCAATAGCTTAGTTATAGTTTGACTCCCTTGGGAAAAAACAAACTAGGTAGCTTTTAAAATATGCAAGCATGAATTTAAAACTTCAAAACAAAGTAGTGGTGGTAACAGGTGGTGCTAAAGGCATTGGCAAAGGTATTGTGGAAGTTTTGGCCAAAGAGGGGGCAATACCGGTTATTATTGGTAGAAGCTTAAATGACAATCTAGCTACCATAGACGAGCTAAAACAAGGAGGCTTTGTTGCTCATCAAGTGGTGGCCGAATTGAGCAAACCTGAAGAATGCGAACAAGCAATTAAAACGATATTTGAAAAACTTGGAAGCATTGATGCACTAGTTAACAATGCAGGCATAAATGATGGAATTGGTTTAGAAACAGGCAATTATAATGGGTTTATGGCAAGCTTACACAACAACTTGATACATTACTATTTACTCGCTCATTATGCATTACCGGCATTAAAAATGTCAAAAGGAACCATTTTAAACATTTCTTCAAAAACTGCTGAAACCGGCCAAGGAAACACATCCGGCTATGCCGCAGCTAATGGTGGACGCAATGCACTTACGCGTGAGTGGGCTGTAGAATTGGCTAAATATGGCATCAGAGTAAATGCGGTTGTTGTTGCAGAATGCTACACGCCACTTTACGAAAAATGGATCAACACATTACCTAATCCTCAAGAAAAACTTGCAGAAATCGTTTCCAAAATTCCGTTTGAAAAACGGTTTACAACAGCGGAAGAAATTGCCAATATGGTGGTGTTTTTAATTTCACCAGTATCGAGTCATACCACCGGACAAATCATTCATGTGGATGGAGGTTATGTGCATTTAGACCGATCAATGCTTTAGTAAATCCGACGCTCCTGCAAAAGCAGAACAAATCATTTTGGCTAGTATTTAAATTAAGTTATGGCAAAACATGTTTTAATATTCCTGTTGCTTTTTCATGGTGCCTCAGCAGCCATCTATGCACAATTGCAACCATTGCGTTTGTGGTATACCCAACCATCACAGGTATGGGAAGCGTGTTTGCCCCTAGGCAACGGAAAAATTGGTGCCATGCCAGATGGCGGTGTTTATAAAGAGAACATTACCCTTAATGATATCACCTTATGGTCGGGCAGCAAGCAAGATGCAGATATTAAAGATGCACATCAATATTTGCCTAAGATTCAACAACTATTATTAGCCGGCAAACACATAGAAGCCCAACAACTAATGTCGCAATATTTTGTGTGTAAAGGAAAGGGTTCGGGCCTGGGTAATGGCAGAACGGTTCCTTACGGTTGCTATGAATTACTAGGCAATCTCCATCTTCAATATCAATACGATCAAGATAGCAGCCGCTTCCCGCCACAGAACTATCTTCGCCAACTTTTACTCAACAAAGCCACTGCGTTAACTTCCTTTAGTATCAACCAAATTAATTATACGCGTGAATATTTTACCAGCTTTGGTAATGATGTGTTTGTTATTAAACTTTCTGCGAATCAACTCAACAAAATAAACTTTGCAATTAATTGTGACCGCCCCGAAAAGTTTGAAACCACTGCTATTCATGATTCAATCATCATGCAAGGCCAACTCAATAACGGCATTGATGGAAAGGGGATGAAATACCGGGTACAAATAGTAATCAAAACCGTAGGTGGACAAATCACTTCAGCAAACAATCAGATTCAAGTAAGTAAAGCCAATACCGCCTTTATTTATGTGTCAACCGCAACTAATTTTTCACAACCTAACTATATCAACCATTGCAAGCAAGTAATGGAACAGGCCCTAAAAAAGAATTACAATGCTGAATATCATCTTCATGTAAAACGCTATCAGTCCTTATTTAACAAAGCCAATTTTCGTTTAGACAATAACGTTATTGATACGGCAAGCACGGATAAACGATTAGTGGCCTTTGCCATAAACCGAAAAGACCAATTGTTACCTGTACTCTATTTTCAATTTGGCAGGTATTTATTAATAAGCAGTACACGTAAGGGCTTGCTACCGCCCAACCTTCAAGGCTTATGGGCCAATTCAATAAACACTCCTTGGAATGGCGATTATCATATCAACATCAATTTACAGATGAATCACTGGCCATTAGAGGTTACGAATTTGGCTAGTTTAAATGAACCTTTTTATCAATTTGTAAATAAAATGGTTCCGGCCGGACAAAAAACGGCGCGCGCCTATTACAATGCACCAGGATGGGTAGCCCATGTAATTACAAATGTTTGGCAATACACGTCACCGGGCGAAGATTATTCGTGGGGCTCCTTTAATACAGGCGCTGCATGGCTTTGTCAAATGTTGTGGAGTCATTATGAATTTACACGTGATCGCAATTATCTGCAAAATATTTATCCCATTCTTCATGGCGCAGCAACCTTTTACGCAGCATCTCTAGTTAAAGATAGCGCAACAGGATATCGGGTTACCGCTCCATCCAACTCTCCTGAAAATGGGTTTATACTTCCGGATGAAAATGTAGCGCATGTATGTGCCGGGCCAACCATCGATAATCAATTATTACGATTTTTATTTCGTACAACTTCAGAGGCTGCACAAACATTACAAATTGACAAAGGATTTTCTTTGAAGCTAGATAGCCTCTTCGAACAATTACCTCCCAATCAAATTGGTAGCGATGGAAGATTGCTGGAGTGGCAAAAGCCTTACCGGGAGTATGAGCCTAAGCATCGACATATCTCTCATTTATGGGGATTATATCCGGGTTACGAAATCAATAACCACACACCTGATTTACAAGCCGCTGCAAAAGCAACGCTGAAAGCGCGTGGCGATGAAGGCACCGGCTGGTCACTTGCTTGGAAGATCAATTTTTGGGCGAGACTACATGATGGAAATAAAGCGATGCAATTTTTGCAAAGATTATTACGCCCCACTCATTCAGATGGATTTAATATGGTAGATGGCGGCGGAACTTATCCCAACCTATTCTGTGCACATCCTCCATTTCAAATAGATGGAAATTTTGGTGGCACAGCTGGTATCGCAGAGATGCTTGTACAAAGTCATGAAAATTATATTGAACTTTTACCGGCATTACCCACCGAATGGCCAAATGGCTTTTATGATGGCTTATGTGTTAGAGGCGGCGCAAACATTGCAATAGCATGGAAAAATAGTAATGTGCAAACACTTCAAATTAATGCAACCCATACCAATACATTTACCATAAAGTTACCGGCAAATGTTAAAGCCATTTCAAGAAAATCAAAGAATGGATTTACTGAACTTTCTACAGAGAATGGCTTCTTAATCGTGCCACTTCAAAAAGGGGAAAGTGCAACCTTTAAATTTGATGCAACACAATGAGTTCAACATTTATCGCTTAAAAACATTGGTTACAAACATAAAATATAAAAATCTTATGCAGGCAAAAACAGTGATGTTATGGATGTGCTTAATATACAGTTCCATCGTACCGGCACAAAGCACAAACCAAAAACCGCCCAAACCGGTAATGCCCATTCCATCTGCCGCTCAATTAAAATGGCATCAAATGGAATTAAATGCATTTGTACATTTTACCATCAATACTTTCACTGATAAAGAATGGGGCTATGGCAATGAAAGTGCCACCTTATTTAATCCTACTGAATTAAATACCGATCAATGGGCTAAAACCTTAAAGGAAACCGGGTTTAAAACATTAATCCTAACCTGCAAACATCATGATGGCTTTTGTTTGTGGCCCTCAAAATATTCGCAGCACACCATTAAACAAAGTGGTTATAAAGATGGACAAGTTGATATAGTTAAAGAGGTAAGTAATTCTGCAAAAAAGTATGGCCTTCATTTTGGCGTTTATTTATCCCCTTGGGATCGTAACAGGGCCGACTATGGCACCCCGGCCTACATTACCTATTATCGCAATCAATTAAAAGAATTGTTTACACAATACGGCAAAATTGTTGAAATGTGGTTTGATGGGGCAAATGGCGGCGACGGCTATTATGGTGGTAAAAATGAAAAAAGAAAAATTGA
>JBJOQA010000059.1:0-8531 GCA_046050225.1 Bacteroidota bacterium
CAACTCCGATATTGCTATCTGATGATCCATAAACACCGATATGGGTTTGGGAAGTACCAACAATTCCAAAAAAATTGGTGGAAACACCTTTAACGCCAATTGAATTGGATTCACCATCACCCAAAACGCCGGCAGATGCGTTTCCGGAACCGGCCAAACCGTAAATTCCGTTACCAGTTGCAGCATCATAGGCATTACCTATTACGCCATTCCCTCCAGCCTCGTTTCCGCCGAAGATGCCTGAATGCGTAGGGGAATAACTAGTTGCCCGAACAGCAAAGTCTGAATCCGAAAGCGCATAAATACCCATTCCTCTTGAATTTTTCAATTCAAAAATGGCGGTTGTGCCACTGGAAAACGTCTTGTGGATTTTTAGCAGCGGCTTGGCTTGAAAGGATGCAACCGTTGTGTCGATAGGAAAGGAAAAGCCTTTTGCCAAATTAGTTTGCCAGTTGGCATTTCCAAAAGCATCTGAAGTGAGTACTTTTCCGTTTCCGGGTTGCATATTACCACCATGTAAATACAGGTTGCCATTTGCTTCAAAGGCAGTTCCATAATCTGAACTTGCCTTAATACCAGTTCCTGATTGCGAATAACCTGCAACACCGAACCCCAGATTACTGTTAAAACTAGCGGCAACCGAGTTACTTTCGTTGCTGATGTTAGTAAGCTTTAACTGAAAATCATTTTGTGCGGAACTGTGTTCGCTTGGAAACTTGAGCGAAGCAGCTTCTCTGCTGTGCAGTGCATACGGAACACTTTGTAACGGCACAGTACCTAAATCGATATAGGTTTGATTGCCCTGCAGAAGTATTTCGGTTTGAATGAATTTTAATGCTGCATGCCAGGTAATAGCCGAAAAACTACCTTGTGTATTGTTGGCGCCTGCACTACCTACTGCCACTTGAAACAACCCATAAGCATTGGTAGTAATCGTACGCACTTCGGCATATTCAATATCACCGGCAGCAGTGCCCGAATGAATAGATAATTTAATATTCATGGTTTGATTGGATAATGGTTGTCCGGCAGCATTTCTTGCAATTCCTTGATAATTGAATGAAAGCGGCGCTTGTGCTTCACCATACAAAGCAGCGAATAAAAACCAAAAGAAGAGGAATGATTTTTTCATGATTTATTTTTTTACCACACAAAATTGTTATGCGGTAAACTGTTTGAAAAATAAATCGAAATTGAGCGCTCCTAACATTCAATGAAGCAGCCAAAATTATCAATGAAGTGAATTCAAACCCAGTCAAAATTCATTTTAAAAACTTTATTAAATACAAAGTTGTTTTAAGCTGACTTTAAAGAAAGTAGCAATTTTTTTACTTATAGAAAACAAAATAACGCATAGAAATATTCATTGGTACAAACACCCAAAAGCTCTATACTCTTGTGTTTTGTAGCCTATCTGTTTCTTAATTTGAAAATAAACAAAGCCATATTTGTATTTTTTTAGACTTACCCCTTCTCGCTTCAACATTGATTTTATACACTTCAATAAAATTTAAACACCCTTCATTTAAATAAGACTTTTCAAAAGTAAAATTGCTTTTTGAGCGTACTAGTTTCGTGGCAAAAATCAATCACCATGTATAAAGTTTACGCGCTTCTATTTTGCATTTTGCTAGGCATGCAATTAAACGCGCAAAATATTGCCATTAATGAAACCAATAATCAACCCGACGAAAGTGCAATACTCGACATTAGCTCAAATACAAAAGGTTTATTAATTCCGCGTATGACGCAAATGCAACGTTTAGCCATCGGCGCACCTGCCAAGGGTTTGCTACTTTATCAAACAGATACCGATAGTAGTGGCTTTTATTATTACGGCGGTGCAGAATGGCTTTGGTTGCCTGGCAATGCCAGCAAATCATCTTGGAGAATTACCGGAAATGGTGCAACTGACTCCGCCATTCATTTTTTGGGTACCACAGATAATCAACCCATCATGTTGCGTCAAAACAACTTGCCCATGGGCCAACTTAATAGTAAAATGCACAATTTTTTTATTGGAGGTGGATCGGGAGAAAATAATGTAGGCCAAATGAATACGGGATATGGCGACAGCACGCTTTCGCGCAATAGTACCGGATATGCCAATACAGCCATAGGATATCGTGCATTGGCAGGCGGCACAGAAATAACCGGCATTGCGAATGTTGCGGTGGGCCCCAATACTTTGCCGGCAGCAACAAGTGCTAGTAATAATGTTGCTATTGGCAGCAGTGCACAAGGAAGCCTGATTAAGGGAACTGCCAATATTGCGATAGGAACGCAAACACTTCGTAATGCAGATAGCACCAGTTACAATATTGCAATCGGGCAACAAACCTTATTTACAACTAAGGAATCATTTAATACTGCTGTGGGATATCAGGCCTTAGCTTTTGCCAATCGAAAATACAATACAGCTATCGGTTACCAAACCGGATACTTTAATAATTATCTTCAAACAAATCCAGAATTTGGTATTGAAAATACCTATTTGGGTCATGGGGCCGGTTTTTATGCTAACACCGGTAGTAAAAATGTGGTAATTGGGCATAGAGCGATGGTGGGGTCGGGTTATTATAATGCAGATGTGCCGGCAAATGATGGCTACAAAAGAAACGTGGCTATTGGCGACTCGGCGATGCATTTTAATATAGGAAGTGATAATATTGCTGTGGGTTTTCAGGCACTTACGCACAATGTAGAAGGTACGCGACATGTTGCAATTGGTGCACAAGCCTTATTTCGTACAAACGCGCCATATCCCAACACGGCAATTGGTTATAATAGTCAAGATAGCAATAGGATCGGAGGAGCTAATACTAGTGTAGGATCCTATACACTTACTAAAAATAAAGAAGGATACAACAATACCGCCATTGGAAATGCAGCAATGTATGAAGCTGAAAACTTATCAACACCTTCTGCATTAAAAAACAATACAGCGGTGGGAAATGATGCGTTGCGATTGGTTAAATACAGTGGGGAAACTGCTATTGGAGCGGGAGCCTTAAGAAATGATACCGGTAGTGTGCTTAATACGGCAGTTGGCTTTTACGCAATGTATCAGCACCGGAAAGGCAACAACAATACAGCTGTTGGCACAAGTAGTTTGGAACTAGACGAGGAAGGCATTCAAAATACGGCAATTGGTGTAAATGCGATGTATAGCAGAAAAAGAGGAGAAAACAATACCGCAATTGGTTATGCAGCTTTAACCAATGATTCAATTGGTGTTGGCAATACAGCTGTTGGCACCGGAAGTCTTAATAGTAATAAATCTGGAAGTTATAATACTGCTATAGGTTTAGATGCCAATACCAATACAGATAATCTAATAAATGCCACTGCAATAGGCGCTCGCGCTATGGTTGGCCAAAGTAACAGTTTGGTTTTGGGAAGCATTAATGGAATTAATAATGCTATCGCAGATACCAAGGTTGGCATTGGCACCATTACACCTGATTCTCTTTTTTCTATTGCCAATAAAGTTTCAATAGGAAATAGTGGTAGTATACAATTTGATAACAATGTGTCTGTGATGCAATATCTATTTAAGTCGGGTAGCTTCAATGCTGCCAGAATGATTTTTGCACATAGTCCATCCTATTCAAATTGGGGAATGCAATACCATGATGCAACAGATCGCATCAATTTTGTAAATGCAGGCTCGCCTGTAACAACAATAGATTTGGCGGCAGGACGTGTGGGGATTGGCGTGGCATCACCTTCTTACCAATTGCAACTATCAACTGATCAAGCAGCTAAATTAACAACGAGCACCTGGACAACAACTTCAGATATTCGTTTAAAGAAAGTAGACGGAACGTATACGCGCGGATTGCAAGAAATTTTACAGCTTCAACCAATTCGATATCATTATGCAGCCGGCAATGCACGCAACCTTGCAACAGATGTACAGGCATATGGTTTTTCAGCACAAGCAGTGCAAGTCTTATTTCCCGAGGCTGTAACACAAGAAGCAGATGGTTATCTCAGTTTAAATATTCATCCTATTTTAATTGCATATACCAACGCAATAAAAGAACAACAACAACAAATAAGCGAATTACAACAACAACTAAATCAAGCAAAAGCTGATCAACAAAGCATTCAACAGTTGCTACAACGTGTTGCCCAATTAGAAAATAAATCAGCTAAAGCGCAATAATTTAAAAACCGGCATTACCATGAAGAAGTTGCTATTTATTTTTTCCATCAGCTTATTTTCGATGAAATTAAATTTTGCCCAATCGATACAAATTCAGCCCAATGGTAAGTTGAGAATGAAGGGCGCTGTATCGTTGGTACTGCGTAATATGGCCTTAATTAACCATGGTAGTTTTACAGACAGCACCGGCACCTTATTGATTTCGGGAGAAAAAGATACTACACATTCTTATATTGGAGGGAGCAGCCCGCTATCGATACATAATTTAATTATTCAAAAAGAAAATTATGGAACGGCCATAAAAATTCCGGTTGCCGTACAACATCTTTTAGGCGTTTATGATGGCACGTTATATCCGGATAGTAATCTTACGTTACGATCAACCAATGCGTTAACCGCACGTGTGGATATTGTACCCGCCGGGGCCGATATCAAAGGAAAAGCAATTGTTGAACGATATTTTCCTCAACGACGAGCATGGCGTTTAGTAACGGCTCCGGTGCAACAAACGCCTAGCATTTTTAAAACCTGGCAAAACGGTGGCATTTATCAACCGGGTATAAATACTTTTGTTACAGGTGCCAACCCAACCGGCAGTTTAGGAAACGGATTAGATGCGAGTCCGCAAAACAACTCCTCCCTAAAAATTTGGAATACTACAACACAAAGCTTACAACCGGTAACCAATACGCACATTTCGCTTTCGCCAGGAATGGGGCCCACTGCCGCTAATATCGGATACTTCTTGTTTGTTAGAGGAGACCGAGATCCCAATAATTTCAATTTATCAAACGCTAACAACACTACAATAGTGAGCAACGGACAATTGCAAGTTGGCACCCAAACCTTTCAAGCTAATACTAACGCCGGAGCTTACACGCTTATTGGCAACCCTTTTGCATCTCCGGTAGATTTTAATTTAATTACGCGCAACAACTTGATGAAACGAATGTATGTTTGGGACCCCTCGCTCAATATGGTAGGTGGCTATGTAATGTTCGACGACCTAGATAATGATGGCAATTTTACAAAATCATTGAATAGCACCTTACTAACACAGCATATTCAATCTGGACAAGCTTTTTTTGTTGAAACGCAAAATACCGGTGCTGCATCCATCAGTTTTACAGAAAACAGTAAAACCAATAACAACAATAACAGTTCATTTCGACCGGTAAGCGAACCTCAACAAATTGCCCAATCAGTAAGAATTATACTCTACCTTGATGAACCTAACGGCCAACCCATACCAGCAGATGGTGTATTGTTTGAAGGGAGTAGTAATTTCGAAAAATTAATAAATAATCATGATGCGCTCAAGTTTAGCAACACCCACGAAACCTTAGCGCTAATGCGCAATGGCATTGCATTAGCCGCAGAAAGAAGCACCGTTTTAACCGAAAACGACACGTTGTATTTACGCTTGCAACGCAGTACCCAACGAAATTATTTATTAGAATGGGATCCAACTTATTTCAACAATCCCCTGCTAACGGCATGGCTGGAAGATAGTTATTTACAAACCAGTACGCCACTAAATAGTTTTCAAAAACAGCTATATGCTTTTAATGTTAATGGCAATACCGCATCGGCAAGCAGCAATCGTTTTAAAATAGTTTTTAAGCAATCAAACCCTCTTCCATTACATTCGATAACCGCAACAGCCTATTTACAAAACGGTGTAACCCAAATAAATTGGGAAGTTATTCAGGCGCAACAAATTGTTGCCTACCATGTTCAAAAATCTGCCAACGGCATAGATTTTAGCAATTTAACAACTGTAGCAGCTTTGCCTAATAGCCATGCAGTGCAACAATATAATGCGATAGATACTGAACCGCTAGATGGTTATACTTACTATCGAATTGCTTTTCAAAACACTAACGGTGAAATACAATATAGCAATATTGTTCAGATAAGTAAAAAAGCAATCGTTGCACAAATTCGTGTATTCCCTAATCCTATTTTGAATAATACCCTGCATGTTAAAACTTATCAGCTTAAAGGGAAATATCTGGTGCGTATAAATAATTTGGCATTGCAAGTTTTACATGAAGAAACTATTCATTGCAACGGAGGCAGTACAAGCATTTCAATAAAACCCTTCTACACTTTACCGGCTGGAAGTTATCTATTGGAAGTAATTGGAAACAACCAGCGCTTTGTTGAAAAAATTATTGTGCAAGATTAATTCAGTAAAAAATTATGATATAAAAAAGCGGCTATATCCGGAAATGGATATGCCGCTTTTCTTTTATAGGATGACTTTATTGCAACCCATTAACGCTGTTTTTTTTGGTTTCTTTTCTCCCTGTTCGTAGATACATTTTCCCTACTGGTCGACACTTAACATTTATTAAACAGTATCTGCTGTTTCTTTCCATTCAAAGTTTTTGCGCATTATCTCTGCTTACCGTGCTACCGTTGTATTTAACCGGCTATTATGCCGGAGTAGGGTGAGCCGAAGATTCGCTTTGCCAGCAAATTGCTTACCTCAAAACAACTAAATTTTAATCGATGAAACGCAGAAAATTTATAGTTTATCCGATTTTAATTCTTTTGGCAATAACCGTTGTGCCCAACCTAATATTTGCGCAACTCTGCACAGGTAGTTTAGGTGACCCTGTTGTAAAAATAGATTTTGGCGCAGGCACTGCGCTGAATGCCGGCGCACTTGAAGCCGGCGTAACCAGTTATACCTATAAAGCCTCGGGCTTCCCATCCGATGGTTACTATTCGGTTACCAATTCAACCAATGGCTTATTAAATGAGTGGTGGTCAACTACCGACCATACCGGTAATGCAGGCGGCTACATGATGGTAGTAAATGCTAGTATCAGTCTCACTGACTATTTCTATAAAAAATCGGTTACCGGACTTTGTGCCGGCACCACTTACGAATTTTCGGCATGGGTACTTAATCTTTTTAGGGTATCTACTCGCCCTAACCCTAATTTAACTTTTTTAGTGTCTGATAATAGCGGCACCGTTTTAGGCACTTATACCACCGGCGGCATTGCAGCCAATACCGGTTCGGTGGTGTGGAATCAATATGGATTTTTTTTCACTGCTACTTCTAGTGATGTAGTAATTACCATAGTTAATAACGCTGCAGGAGCGGCACCGGGCAATGATCTTGCATTAGATGACATCACATTTCGCCCTTGTGGTGCTACAATCAATTCGCTATTTAATGATGGTACCGTTACCAAAGAAATTTGCGAAAAAACTACAACGCGCATTACTTGCAATTCATCTTTTGCAGCCGCTGCGGCAACTACTGCATATCAATGGCAACAAAGCACGGATAACGGTGCCAGTTGGGCGGATATCTCAGGTGCAACCGGCGCAACCTATACTTTTTCTAACTTAGCAGCAGGCACTTATTTGTTTCGAATTGCTACTGCAAATAGCGCCAATATTACCAACCTGGTTTGCCGGGTAGTGTCGAATACCCTAAAAGTAATCGTGCATCCTAATCCTACCCCCGCTGCAATATCTAACAACCCTACTTGTTATGGCGATACCTTGAATTTACAATGCGCTGCGGCGGCAACTTACAGTTGGACCGGCCCGAATAGTTTTAGTTCCGGTATTCAAAATCCATTTATTTATCCGCTCAGCGCTGTAAATAATGGAACCTATTATGTTACCATAACCACCACTTTAGGCTGCAGCAATAAAGACTCTATCACGGTTAAGGTATTTCCGGCGCCAGCCGCTAACGCGGGAACAGACAAATATGTTTGCAAAGGAATTGCTAGCGTGCAATTAAGTGCGAGTGGCGGCACTGCTTATAATTGGTCGCCCGCAACCGGTTTATCGGCTACCACAATTGCCAACCCTATTGCCTCACCCACCACCACCACAAATTATATTGTTACGGTTACCGTACCCGGATGCAATAAATCAAAAACAGATACCGTGCAAGTTTTAGTGAAACCGAACTTGGCTATACAGCTGACGAATGACACACTAATTTGCTCCATCGATACACTCAAACTAACAGCATCGGGCAGTGCCGGTACTATTACTTGGTCGCCTAGTTATTCCATCAATAATATTCATTCATTTACACCCTTGGTAAGTCCTGATGTACCTACCACTTACTATCTTACTTTAACCGCGCCGGATGGCTGTTATAATAACGATTCGGTATTTGTAGATGTGCGAACGTATATCTCTGTTTATGCGGGTAACGATAGTACGATATGCCTAGGCGACAGCATTCGGTTAACCCCTCAAAGTGAAGCGCTGCAATATGTATGGTCCACAACAAGTAGCGGCTATATCAGCAGCACCACAACAAAATACCCCTTTATTACACCAAATGCTACTACTCAAACATATCATGTTGTGG
>JBJOQA010000060.1:0-2828 GCA_046050225.1 Bacteroidota bacterium
GTAAGTTTACCGCCCGATACACTCGCATTTTTTTGAACCGTCCCCCATCCTGCAGAAGCGCGATTCCAATTTAACGTGGTAAGCGATAGAGAATCATTATCATTGTAAAGCATTGGATTGATCCAATTTGCATGATCCCAATCAATATTATCGCCGCCATCTTTTACAACCAAGTAAAGTTTTTTTGCGCCGTCAATTGCAACTTCCAAATTTTCGCCCTGATTAGGTGTTTTGCGATTGATCCCATTACTTTTCCATATGGCTTTACTTTCTACTGCCATTTCTTGATCCGCAATATTAAAAAGGGCAACGTATTTATCTCCCGTTGCTTCATCATCAGCCACCCAAGCTGCCTTAGTATCATCAGAAAATAATGGTTTGTTATTACTACTAGTTTTTAAAACATTCAAAACTGCCTGATTTGTGATTAAGGAAAGTGTAGCTGCATCATTACTCGGTAAATCGCCGCCAAACATTAAGGGTGAGCGAAAGATCGTCCATAAGGTCATTAATGTTTGTTGTTCGGCTTTGGTAAAATTGCTCATTCTATCCACACCTCGCTCGGCACGAATACCAATATGCCCCAAGGGTAACATATCGCCATCAGGCCAACCACCGGTGATGCGATATTTATTCCAACGTTCGAAAACTTTAAAATGCTCCTTTAGTTGCAGCCAACTATCCCAAAAATCACCAACGGTGCGCCACATATTAGCATGCTGCTGCACATGGGGTGCTTGGGCTATTGGCGTTTCGCCCGGCGATGTACTAAGCAAAATTTTTCTACCGGTTCTATCAATTGCCTTTCTAATCATTTCTATTTCTTCAGTAAAATAAATAGGCGATGAAAGGTCATCAACTTTAACAAAATCAAGTCCCCAATCGGCATATAGTTGAAAAATGGAATTATAATAATCCTGTGCCCCATTTTTGGCTGGGTCAATACCGTACATATCGCGCAACCATGTGCACTGGTCTTTTGGGGTATAAATATCTTGCGCTTTAAATGAAGTATTTAAAATGGGCAGATTATTTTTTACGGCTAACACCGGAATACCCCGCATTATATGGATGCCAAATTTTAATCCTTGCGAATGAATATAATCAGCTAAGGGTTTAAATCCTTTTCCATTGACTGCCGATGGAAATCGATTAACAGCGGGTAATAATCTGCCAAAGGCATCGATATTAAACTGTGGATCAGTTTGATTATAACCGTTTGCTTTATCATTTGACACTGACCATCTAATATCTACAATGATATATTCCCAACCGAAAGTTTTTAAATACTTTGCCATATAATTGGCATTGGCTTTAACTTCTTGTTCGGTAACGGTGGGGCCGTAACAATCCCAGCTATTCCAACCCATTGGCGGCGTGGTTGCCCATTGATGAAATGAGGAATCTTGTGCATGGCTGCACAAACAAATCAACAAACAAAAAATAAAACAATTGTGCTTCATTGATTTTCTTATTTCATATTATTCTTCTAACAAAGAATGGACAAGCCCTGATTCCGAAATTTCATTACAACCCAACAGCAATTAAACAATCATTGCAGCTTACTATTTCTTTTTGCCCCACACCGTAGCCCCTGAATTATTAAATCCGGTAAAAATGATACTGTTGGCTCTTTTATTTTCCCAATCTCTACCCTTTTGAACGAAAACCTTTTCGGTGGTACCATTACTCCAATTCAATTGTAACCAAGGAGCCGCATAAGTCCAGGTATTAGCACCATTACCATTTAGTGTACCGGCAGCATCAATAATCAATGGTGTTGAGATTTGAAAGTCGGGCGAATTTTGTTCAGTAGCATAACCCGGTACCACATTGTAATTAAATAATATTCTTTCCCAATTTCCGGCTAAATCTGCTTGACCAATCAGACTATCTTTTTCTAACGCATATCTTTCCGGAGAAGCAATAGGCCAGCCATCAGGTGTCCAAAATAATTTACGCACGTGCAAATTCATAAAATTGATATCTGAACCCGGACGCGCTTGATGGGCAATAAAATATTGTCCGGCACCATCATTAAAGGTTGTAGAATGGGCTGTTCCTTGATAGCCACTATGACCTTCAAATTTATAAGGTGCAACAATCATCGGTCCGTGATCTACATTAGTATTAGCATTAATACCGTTGTAATCATAAAAAGGTCCGTTTGGATTATCACCGCGCATCACTCTGATATTGTATTTAGTAGCTAACCAATCATAAGCAATAAATAGATAGTATTTATTTAGCGCAGCATTATATACGATATCAGCACCTTCAATGTTACCATTATAATTACCATTAGTAAATCCACGATTAGCTATTCTTGTGCCTTTATCTCCTGAAGTAAATGCCAGGCCCGTGGTTGGATTGATTTTTAATGAATAAATACCATCCCAACCAGATCCATAAACCATCCAATGTTCTCCTGACGGTGTAACCACAACCGAAGGATCAATAGCATTGGTTTGCACAGAAGCATCATTACTGGATGTTACCACTCGACCCTTTTCCGTCCATGGACCTTGCGGATTAGTTGCTGTTGCTAAACCAATCACACTTAATCTTGGCAATGAACAAGACAAGGAGTAATACAATCGAAACTCATTACCCACTTTGATAATACAAGGTGCCCATAAAGAATTAAAAGGTGTACCTCCACCGGATGTTATAAAAAGAGAACCTTGGGCAGGCAAGCTATTGAACACCCAACCTACGTAAGTCCATTCAACTAGGTCTTTTGATTTTCTGATTTGTATACCCGGTCTTACGTCTACACCATAAGCCACATCAGTATTATAACAATAATAGGTATCGCCTTCCTTAAT
>JBJOQA010000061.1:0-13317 GCA_046050225.1 Bacteroidota bacterium
TGTAAAATCGATTCCATATATTTTTTACATTAAGCTTTCAGTAAAGCAGCAATTCTTTCGTTAGTGATTTGCTGTTGATGCGCTACACAAGTTCCTTTTACCAGATCATCTTCAAAATTTAAGTTGATTGCTCCTTCTTTGGTGATGATAAGTTGCAAAAAATTTAAGATGTTTTTGCCATATAATTTGCTGGCATCACTTGGCATGGTTGCCGGTAAATAAGAATTTCCTATGATGGTAACGCCTTGATGTTGAATGGTGGCGGCATTTTGCGTTAAATCGGTATTGCCACCCGTTGCAGCTGCAAGATCTACAATCACCGAACCATTTTTCATTTTTTCAATCATTTCGGTCGTGATTAAAATCGGGGCTTTTTTACCTGGGATTTGTGCCGTAGAAATTACAATATCTGCTTTAGCAACGCTTTCGGCAATTTTTGCCTTTTGGCGTTCCATAAATTCGGCCGATTGTTCTACCGCATATCCGCCGGCTTTGCTGGCATCAGCAGCGCCCTCTACTTCTACAAATTTGGCGCCCAAGCTCATTACCTCTTCTTTTACGGCAGGGCGGGTATCAAATACTTCCACAACGGCACCTAATCTTTTTGCAGTGGCAATAGCTTGCAAACCGGCCACCCCGGCACCTAAAATCAATGCCTTTGCGGGAGGTATACTTCCGGCAGCCGTCATAAACATGGGAAAGTAGCGGGGATAAACATTGGCCGCGGTTAAAACAGCCTTATATCCGGCAATATTTGCCTGGCTACTTAACACATCCATACTTTGTGCACGCGTGGTGCGAGGCAGCATATCCATGCTAAATACGGTTAGGCCTTTATCTGCCCAAGATTTGCAGAGCTGAAATTGAAACAAAGGTTGAAAAACGCCCATTAATACCGCATTCGCCTGTGGCTGAAAATCTTCGGCCGGCGGGTTGATGCTTAAAACGATGTTGGCTTTTTGTGCAATTTCGGCACGTTCACAAATGGTGGCACCGGCTTGAATATACTGTTGATTGTTGGCTGCTGCAGTTGCTCCGGCATTGGATTCTACCAAAACGGAAACATTCCATTTGGTTAGCGTAGCAATATGTTCGGGCAGCAACGATACTCTGGTTTCGGGATGAGCCTCCCTTAATACACCAATGGTCATAAAATGAAGAATTGCCCCAAGTTACGTAAAATACGCTTTCAATTTTTTTTGAAGGAAATAGTTCTGAAAAGAACTGATAAAAATCAGTAACATGAATTATTGCCAATGCTTGGTAATCAAAAGCGAATGGTGAAATGTTGCGGGGTTTTAAAATCAGGACTGATAAAAATCAGTCCGATAAAAAACAAGTCAATGGATAAAGTAACGGCCGGATGTTCCTTTATGGTTTTCCAAGCCTCTTCCATGCCTTCACTCCAATGAATATCATCGAAAATTAGCATGCCATTTGGATGCATATGCGGAAGCAATTGTTCAAAATATTGTATAGTGGGCAATTTGCGATGATTGCCATCTATAAATGCAAGGTCAATGTTAGATGTTTGTTGCAACCATTTAGGCAAGGTTTCATCAAAATTACCCTTGATGATTTGGATGTTTTTGAGTTGCTGTTGGTTAAATACCTGTTGAGCAACTGCTGCAATTTGCTCCGAGCCCTCGCAGGTGGTAATTGTTGCATTAGGATTGCCTAACGCCAAGTAAGAACTGGTTACGCCCAAGGAAGTGCCTAATTCTATAATTTGTTTGGGGTGATAATGGGCAACAATTCGATGTAATAATTGCGCAAATTTTTTTGGTTTAAGTGAGGATGCCGCAATTTGACGAACTACTCTGTTTTTCATCCGTAAACTGGTAGAACCTGCACCAAAATCTTCCACCTCTAAAATTCGATTATCTGCTAATAATTGCTTTCTTATTTGCTCCACCTGGGGATAAGCGGGAAACGATTTTTTATTATTTAAAACTTGTTGAATAAACTCAAATACAAAAGGAGAGTGCATACCATGGCCGCTTCCGTTGGAAGCCTTGATATAATAACTTATGTATTTTTTTGCCAGTTGAAATGCGTTATACACGTTAAATCAATTTAAAAATTGGAGCGATCGGTTTTGCGCATCCATGTTTGAAAGTTGTAGTCGAAAGGATGCCGTGCATCTGCCAAAAATGCTTCTTCCTTTTCGAGTGTCCAATCTTGTGCATGCAATGTGGGGAAGAAGGTGTCGCCTTCAATTTCGGTATTTACGCGCGTTAAGTAAACGCATTCGGCCATCGGCAATGCCTGACTATAAATTTCACCACCGCCGATAATGAAAGCTTCTTTGCAGTTGGTTTCTGCAGCCAGTTCTAGGGCATGGGCTAAATCAGCTGCACGTAATACGCCCTCAAAAACCCAATTTTTTTGTCGGGTGATGACAATGTTTACCCTGCCTGGTAAGGGTTTATTTACTGATTCAAATGTTTTGCGGCCCATTATTACCGGCATACCCCATGTGGTATTTTTAAAATATTTCAAATCGTTAGGTAGGTGCCATAATAATTGATTATTGGCGCCGATGGCATTGTTGTTGGAAGCTGCTACGATGATCGAAATAGTCATATTTAAATTTGACGGGGTGATGCAACCGCAATATTACGAAAGAACCAATGGAAGGCAATAGAAAACCCGCCGAAACCATTTGGTTAGGGCGGGTTTGCGCTTTTTTAAAATTATATTAAACAGCCACCGGGGCCTTAATAGCGGGGTGACATTGATAATTTTGTAATTCAAAATCTTTAAATTGGAAGGAGAAAATATCTTTTACTTCCGGATTAATTTTCATTTGTGGTAACGGAAAAGGTGTGCGTGTTAACTGCAAATTAGCTTGTTCAAAGTGGTTGCTGTAAATATGGGTATCGCCGCCCGTCCAAACAAATTCACCGGGTTCCATATCACAAACCTGGGCAATCATCATTGTTAGTAATGCATAAGAAGCAATATTAAAAGGAACGCCTAAAAATACGTCTGCACTGCGTTGGTACAATTGGCAGCTCAAAACGCGCTTGCCATTTTTGCCGGGTGCCGTGTAAAATTGAAACAGGCAATGGCAGGGCATTAATTTCATTTTAGGAAGGTCGGCCACATTCCAGGCGCTGATAATAATCCTACGACTATCCGGATTGGTTTTGAGTTGATGAATCACATCCTTAACCTGATCTATTTCTACACCATCGGCACCTGCCCAACTACGCCATTGTTTTCCGTAAACCGGGCCTAAATTACCTTGTTCATCAGCCCACTCATTCCAAATACTTACTTTGTTTTCGTTGAGATATTGAATATTGGTGTCGCCTTGTAAAAACCACAATAATTCGTAAATAATGCTTTTTAAATGGCATTTTTTGGTAGTAACTAAAGGAAAGCCTTCTGCCAAATTAAAGCGCATTTGATAGCCAAATACACTGCGGGTTCCGGTTCCTGTTCTATCAGCTTTATCTGCCCCTGTATCTAAAATATGCTGTAAAAGTTGCTGGTATTGTTGCATGGGCGCAAGTTAATACCGACAATAGAAATGGTTGCTATTCTTTGTCCACATTTTTCTTATACAAAGTGAATCCTTAACACAATTGGTAGTAGTTTTGTTAGATGAAGCGCATTTTACCAGTCATTATCGTTATTTCTACTGTATTCATCAGTTGCAAACAGCAGCATGTTGCCCTAAACGACAAGATTAAAGGTTCCGATAGTGTGGCGATCAATTTTTTTAAGGGCGACGGAACGATGGATTCAGTTCAAAAAGTGGTGATTGTTCGAGATGCTGCAACCATTAATCGCCTTACCGCTTTAATAGCAGCCGATCAACAAAAATTGCAAAAAGATGCCGGCAATGATGCCAGTTTGCATTTCTTTAAAATGAATAGAGTTGTACAGGATGTTTATTATTCTGCGCATCAGCCCAATAGCTCCCAATTTACGTTCCGTTTGCAAAATGGATATGAAGCTACTTCGGTTAGTAAGGAGGTAAAGGCTTTGTTAGATACGTTACGGAAGTAGGTCTTAAGAAATTAAAAGGTTTATTGAAAATGAAACACAAAGCCTAAATTCTATTTTTATTAGTTTCCAAGATTTTCAAGGTCATTTATATCTTTTGCTCTGCCTGCTATTGTTTTAGCAGCAATTAAATCATTTCTGTTAATAGTTCTAATTTTTAAGTCATCATCCTCAAAATAAATTGCTTTTTGAAATACATCCTCAAATTTTAGTCCATCAAGTTTAACCATAATGTCAATTGCCACAGGTGGCGTTCCAAATGTAAATACATCCCAAACTGGATGTGATAGGAAATTCTGTTCCGTCATGTCGAATACAGGCATTCCAAAAATATGAAAAGCACTTTTTAAACGTAGATAATTATCAGAAGTTCGATCAACCCATAAATCCATATCTCCAGTTGTTCTTGAATAGCCATGCAATACCACCGAGTAACCTCCTACCAAAATATATCTTACTTGTGTTTGATTAAGTGCATGAATAAAATCCCTAAAATCTTGATGAAAAATATTGGCCATTTTAACGCAATGATTTTGTTGAAAATAGATTGCGATTCATTTTTGGGGGCTCGTTTGTGTCAAATTTATAAGCGATACTATTTAAGTAAAATGTCACTGCCAATCTTTCTTGCCAAGTCTTTTTTTTGTAATAGCTTGAATGATTTGCAGCTTCAGCAACAGTTTGGGCCTTAAAAGCAGTCCTATCTAATTTAAAACTGTTCATTTTCGAAATTAACTAATAATGGTAAAAGATTTAAAAAGAAAATAGAAATTATTTGCTTAATCTTTCTTCGCTTCCAGCGTAAAGCCAAAAGTGCTGCCCACATCAATGGCTGAACGAACATGAATATTTTGTCCGTGAGCTTCAATAATATGTTTGCAAATGGATAACCCTAAACCGCTGCCGCCAACTTTTCTGCTTCGCGCGATATCGGTGCGGTAAAAGCGTTCAAAAATTCTTCCCAAATGCTCATCGGCTATGCCTGATCCGTCATCACTGATTTCAATTAAAATTTTGCGCCCGTCAATTTTATAGGCACTGGCTTCAATGGTGCCATTTTGTTTGCCGTATTTAATGGCGTTATCAATTAAATTGATTAAAACTTGTCTGATTTTTTCTTTGTCGGCAAATACAGTTAAAGGTTGTTCGCAACCTTTTTTAATCATGAGGCGTAGCTTCTTTTCTTCCGATTTGATAGACAATGAATCATAAACTTCTTTGATCAAATCTTGAACAATAAAATTTTGCTGTAATAGCAATTGTTGCCCGCTTTCTAACTTTGAAATTTCATCTAAGTCTTCTACTAAATTTACAAGGCGATCAATATTACGGGAAGTACTTACCAAAAACTTTTTATTAACAGCGGGATTGTCTAGCGCCCCGTCTATCAATGTATGTACATAACCCTGAATGGCAAAAATGGGCGTTTTCAATTCGTGCGATAAATTTTGTAAAAACTCCTTGCGGTATGCTTCGTTTTGTTGCAAAACTTCAATCTCCGCCTTTTTTTGTCGTGCCCAATTTTCAACATCTTCTCGTACCTCGTCAATACTTTTTTGAGGCAAAATTTCATTGTAGTAAAACTCCTCTCTTTTACTTGCCTTGGTTTGGTAAATCAATTTGTAAATCAATTTGATTTTACGATACACAAATGATTGTACCATAAATAGAATCAAACCATAAGAGCCTGCAAATATTACTACCAATGAAATCAGTGATATCCACCAAATTTGTTCAAAATAATGAATAGCTAAACTTATCGGTACGGCAATAATGGCAGCGGTAACGCCGGATAATTGTTGAGGGGATAAGTTTTTGCTCGAAAACATTGTTGCAGCATTTGTTTTCATAAATGTACGGCGCAAGAATAAAGTTTGAGCAGAAATAGGGTTGAACTAAGGCTGAAAAGGGTAGTTTTTAACGAACTAACTCAAAAAAGGGCAGAATTTACTTGGATTTACAATTCAAATTTGTAACCTACCCCTTTAACAGTAGTGATACAATCGAGGTTAAGTTTTTGACGAATTTTTCGAATATGTACATCAATGGTACGATCGCCCACAATTACTTCGGTGCCCCATACTTGGTTGAGAATATCGTTACGTAAAAAAACTTTACCTGGCTTAGAAGCTAAAAGTGCCAACAATTCAAATTCTTTACGAGCTAAAACAATATCCTCGTTTTGATAGGTTATCAGATATTTTTCGCGGTTAATGGTAAGTTCGCCCAATTGGATGATGGGAGATTCTTCTTTAATTAAACGACGGAAAAGCGCATTTACTTTACTTATGAGAACTTTAGGGCTAATGGGTTTTGAAAGATAATCATCAGCTCCGCTTTCTAATCCTTTTACCTCACTGCCTTCATCGCTCAACGCGGATAGAAAAATAATTAAAGTTTCATTAAAAGCGGGTTGGGTGCGGAGGATATTACAAACATCGATGCCATTTTTTCCGGGCATCATCACATCTAAAATAATGAGTTCGGGTTGATGTTTTTTAGCTAAATCAATAGCTTCGTCGCCATTGCGGGCTGTAATAACTTCATAGCCTTCCGATTGGAGATTAAACTGGATAATTTCCAGAATATCCGGTTCGTCGTCGGCAATTAGAATTTTTTTAACAATACTCATACGTTGAATCTGAAACAAAAATAGTCTAAGTATTTGGAGTTTACCCTTTTCGTACCCATCTTCCAATATTATTTAATTGTTAATCGCTATGGTTATAAATTACGAAAATGCAATTCACTCTTAGGTTGTAGCGTCATTATTTTTTATCATCTTTGCCGTGTAATGAATATAACGAAGCATTTGTTGGTTTTTATGATGTTAGGGATTTGCATCCCTAGTGCTTTTGCTATGCGCGACTCGGTGGTAGTGCCTTTTCAGCGGCAGCGATTTCATGATAAAATTAAAGAAGAGCAACGGCTATTAGATAAGGTAGATGGGCGAGTAGACAGTTTTTTAAAAGTGTCGGGTAATGAGGAAGTGAATCTTCAAGTAACCGATGCCGTGTACCGCAAAGTAAAAAACCTTACAGACTTTGTAGAAACCAATGCGAGTATTGCCACCAATAATGATAAAATTGGCCAATTACGACTGATTGAGGATATGTTGCGCCTCTTTCGGATGAATTGGAAAAGTAACAAGATTAGTCCGGTAATGGCTCCTATTGTTATTGACAATTTTGAACAAATTCTAAAGGCCAACCTCGACAGTTTGAGTATGGCCCCTTTTATAGAAGCTGTTCCCTATGAAGTGGGGTTAATTAACGCCGAAATTTTTGCCAAGAATATAGGATTTGAAGCATCGCGCAGGATTTTATTTTTAAAATACAGCGCCCTTCATCCCGATAAAATATTGGCTACGATGGGGCCTTATGTTAACGAGCCTTTTGCAGATAGTTTGATTGCCTTGGCTTGTAAGAATAATCCCAAGCAATTATATGATTATGCTTCCGCAACCAATTCGCCGGTAGGCAAATTAATTCGTCGTAGCGAAAACCCGATGGTAAAGGCGGTTGCTCAGTTGAGTCAAACGCCTAATGCGCTAAGGTATTATCCTTTTTTGGATGATATTTTAACCGGAAAACAAAGTATCGACAGTTTAAAGAAATTGGTTACTGAGGGGCCCAATGGTTATGATAGTGTTGGTTATTTTAAGCAATTGGTAAAAACTGAAATTGATTATTATCAACGCGTTCTTAAAAAAGATACACCCATTGCGATGTATGGGGTAAACGGATTGCGGGAAATGTTACATTCAAAATCAATCCAACATTTTATAACGCCAATTAATGAGTTGCATGAGCAAAACAACCTCAATATTCGAATGAAAGCCATTGAGCCGCTTTCTGCCGAAGAGCTTTATTATATGATTGTAATGGGCGAGAATGACTTATATACCTCTAGTTACAAGCATAGCTTTAGCAGGTTGTTACAATTGATGGGTGCTAATCCAAGAGCCGATCAGTTGTTAATGAATGTTCGGATGGATTATTTCAAGAAGTTTATCAAAATGGCTGCTAATTTTAATCAATTAGATACTGTTTTGAAAATGATGCCGGCTGCTAATGCTACCTTATTAATGAAGGCATTTGTAGCAAATTTGGATCAGGGCACCGATTTGGAAGATGCGGTGGATGTGGCCGATAGCTATAGCAGTATAAGTGATACGGCTTTACAACATAATATTCTTGAGTATGTGAAGGAGAATGAGCAAAAATGTATCAATAACAATAATATCAAAGGGAAAATTATTTATGAATTGCTGAAAACCATTTTTCAGTCGTTTAGTGATAATAGTATCGATCTTACTGCCGCTATCGGAATTCCGCCAATCTATTCACTGGATTATAAGTATTTGGCCGATGACCAAGATCGCGTGATTCAACAAGTGTTTTTTTACGGAGATGATGATGGTAAAAAGTTTTTCCCTGATTTTAAAAACTCCTTTTCCGGAAATGATTGGAAAATAACCACGCAAAAAGAATGGGTAGAAATAAAATCAACCAAAGGAAAAAAAGTTTGGATTTATGCCAACTTGCCGTTGGACAGTGATAAAAACCTAGATGATTCGGCGCAGGTGCATTTGAGTAAATATTTGCGCATGAATGATTTGGTGCCATCGGTAGTGGTGCATCGCGGTCATAGTTATTGGTTGCCCGGTACTATTTCTAGAATGGACGGCAATGCAAAAATTATTGTTTTGGGAAGTTGTGGTGGCTACAAAAACTTAAGTGAGATTTTGGGCGTGAGCCCGGATGCCCATATCATTTCTACTAAAGAAATTGGTAAAGGAGATATTAATAAGCCAATTATCAATTATTTGAATCAAAATTTCCTTTCAGGAAAGGCCTTGGTTTGGAAAGATATGTGGGCCTCGCTTACTAAACTGTTTCACGCCGATCCTAATAAGTTAATTCGCGAAAGTTGGGATGACTATGTGCCACCCTACAAAAATTTAGGCGCCATTTTTATCAAGGCATTTAATAAACGCGCCGAAACAGCAGTTGAATTGCAATAGAACTTTAATTATACTACCTTATTTTAGTGAAATCTGTCGAGTTGAATGATTTGAGCTAATACGGATTAATTTTACGCATGACGCAAGCGGTTACTACCAAAAAATTAGTGGACTTTTCTTTATTAAGGCGGGTGTTTCACTTTGCACGTCCCTATCGAAATCGATTTATTTGGTCGTTATTTTTAACTGTTTTTCTAGCTTTAATTTCTCCTATTCGTCCCTGGTTGATTCAAATTACCATGAATCGTGGTTTGCTGCCAACGGCAGAATTTGGATGGCTTCATGGCGCTTCAGCAGTAATTGTTGGGGTTACGCTTATTCAAATTGGACTACTAATAATTGAATCGGTTTGTCGTTTTGTGTTCTCATTTTTTACGGCTTCGCTGGGGCAAAGCGTTGTGCGTGATATGCGGGTTGCTACTTTTAAACATATTACCCATTTAAATTTAAGGCAGTTTGATAAAACCCCGATTGGTACGCTTACTACCCGCACCATCAACGATATTGAATCGATTAATGATATTTTTAGCGACGGACTCATTCCAATTATTGCAGATTTGCTTTCAATTATTGCCGTATTGGCTTTTATGATTTACACCGATTGGAAGCTAACTTTAATTTGTTTGATACCATTTCCCATATTAATTGTTGCCACGTACTATTTTAAAGAAGCGGTTAATCGTTCTTTTAAACGGGTAAGAAATGCGGTATCTGCACTCAATGCATTTGTACAGGAGCATATTACCGGAATGGCCGTGGTGCAGGGCTTTGCAGCCGAAAAGCAAGAGCTTAAAAAGTTCAATGAAATTAATGCAGAACATCGTAGCGCAAATATTCGATCTATTTTGGCTTATAGTCTATTCTTTCCTGCCGTAGAATTGGTTTTGGCCGTATCGTTGGGCTTATTGGTTTGGTGGGCCGGAGGCAGTGGCGATGCAGCCGTTGCCGGCAATATCACTTCTTTCATTTTATGTTTAAACTTATTGTTTCGGCCATTGCGTTTATTGGCTGATAAGTTCAATGTTTTACAAATGGGTATGATTGCCAGTGAACGCGTTTTTAAAGTGTTGGATAATACCGATTCAGCTGTAAATAAAGGTACTTTAACACCCGAAAAATTAAACGGGAGCATTGAATTTAATGCGGTAACATTTGCATATGAAGGCAATAATAACGTTTTGAAAAATGTTAGTTTTAACCTTAATGCCGGCGAAACTTTGGCTATCGTTGGCAATACCGGAAGTGGTAAAACCTCAATTATTAGTTTATTAAATCGATTGTATCCGATTGAACACGGCCAAATAACCATCGATGGTCAACCCATTGAAGCATACGAATTACATTATCTGCGCAGCAAAATTGCAGTTGTATTGCAAGATGTGTTTTTGTTTAGCGGTTCGGTGATGGATAATGTAACCTTAAGAAATCCGGCAATTACACGGCAGCAGGTGGAAGAAGCAGCCAAATTAATCGGTATTCATGATTTCATTATGCAGTTGCCCGGCGACTATAATTATAATGTAATGGAAAGGGGGGCAACCTTATCGTTAGGACAAAGGCAATTACTTTCTTTTGTGCGCGCATTATTATATAATCCTGCCATTTTGATTTTGGATGAAGCTACCTCTTCGGTGGATACCGGAAGTGAACAACTTATTCAGTCTGCAATTGAAAAATTGATTGCCGGCCGAACTTCCATTGTAATCGCCCACCGATTAAGCACCATCAGAAAAGCGAATGCAATTTTGGTGTTAGAAAAAGGAGAGATAATGGAAATGGGCAATCATGAAGCGCTTTTAGAAAAAAACGGACGCTATGCTCAATTGCATCGAATGCAGTTTGATGTAAAATAAATAATTGATAATCAATGTTTTATTTTCAATAGCGTATTAACATTTTTGGGAGATACGCTTTAGGAAACTATCATATTAATTGTAAGTCATTGATTAACAAATGATTGCGAATTGTTTTGAAAATCAATGCCTTAAATAGGAAACAACCCCTTTACCTATTCCTCGGTGGGTAAAACCTTGCTGTAGCAAATTATTTCATATAAATTAATCGGGTGTTCTGTTAAAAAATTAGCACTTAAACACCTATCTTTGCGGCAAATTTCAGGGAAGATATGGCATTCAAGAGCATCAAATCAATACTGGTAGCGGTTTTTAGCTTTATTACCTTATTTATCGGTACCAATGTTATGGCGCAGGAGCATCCTGCCGAAGTAACCGCTACTGAAGGTGAGCATAAAGAAGTGGCTGAACCTAAATTAGATCCGGCGAAAATCATCTTGGATCATATTAAAGATGCACACGAGTTTCACTTTTTTACCATTGAAGATGAGCACGATCCGCATCACTCTTTTCATGCTACCGTGCCTTTGCCTATTATTTTGTATTCTCCTTCCACAGGCTTAAAATTATTTTCATCTGCTCGTTTCGGTCATGAAGGTGAGTTGGAATATGAAGGATATAAATATGATGCAGAGAAAAATATTGTAGCGGTTGATGGTTCGGTGGTTTATGATTTCTCTATTACCAAAAATGTGGTTCAAACCATTTTAGCATTAACCGTATTGGTAGTGTTAATGACCGGTATTGCCAAGAAGTATAAAAAAGGAATTGGTGTTACTTCGGCGCCGAAAGGTTGGCAAAATGCCATTGAGCCCGTTATCACCTTTGTTCGTGATGATGTGGCCAAACCAAACTTAGGGCATAAATATGCTAAATACATGCCTTATTTATTAACGGTATTCTTCTTTATTTTAATCAATAATATCTTTGGTTTGATTCCCGGATCGGCCAACGTTACCGGAAATACTTCTTTCACAATTGTGTTAGGGGTGATTTCTTTAATTGTTATTTTGTTTAGTACCAATGCACATTTCTGGGGGCATATCTTTTGGCCTCCCAACATGCCTTTACCGGTGAAGCTGATTTTGATTCCGGTTGAATTGGCGGGTGTTTTGTTAATCAAGCCGGCTGCTTTGATTATTCGTCTTTTTGCCAATATGGTAGCAGGTCACATTATCATCTTGAGCTTTATCAGCTTGATTTTCATATTTGGTACCATGAGTAAAGTAGCAGGATGGGGTTTCTCTCCAATTTCTGTTGCCTTTACCGTTTTCATTTATTTTATCGAATTATTAGTGGCGTTTATACAAGCATTCATCTTTACCAATTTAACTGCGGTGTTTATCGGACAAGCATTTGAAGGAGAAGGGCATGCTGATCATGCAGAAGCTGCACACCATTAATTTAAATTTTTTATTAATCAATAAATCTCAAGTATCATGACTTTGATGACTTTGTTAGCTGATGTTGCAGTAGCCAACCTAGGTGGTGCAATTGGTGCAGGTCTTGCCGCAATTGGTGCCGGTATCGGTATCGGACAAATCGGTAAAGGAGCTGTAGAATCTATTGCCCGTCAACCGGAAGCTTCTAACGACATCCGTGCGAACATGATCCTGACTGCCGCTTTCGTTGAGGGTGTTGCCCTTTTCGCGGTAATCGCTGGATTGTTGGCTGTTTTGAAATAATCAGTCAGCGTCGCAAAAATGTATTACTGCATCCAAGGCACAGGGCGGCGGATGCAGTAATTTTAAACTTTTGAATTACTGATCACAACACTCAATCATACAATTTAATTTCTCATGAGTCTTTTATTACCACATCTTGGATTAATCGTTTGGAACCTTTTGGCTTTCCTGATTGTGTTTTTCATCTTGAAAAAATTTGCATGGAAAACCATTTTGAATTCATTAGGTGAAAGAGAAGAAAATATTGCTTCTTCTATTGCTTCTGCTGAGAAGATCAAATTGGAAATGGCTCAATTGAAAAACGATAACGAGGCTTTATTGGCCAAAGCACGTGAAGAAAGAGCAACCTTGTTGAAAGAAGCAAAAGAAACAAAAGATAAAATTATCAGCGAAGCAAAAGAACAAGCTAAAGCTGAAGCTGCTAAAATTGTTGCAGATGCGCAAGCTACCATCAACAACCAAAAAATGGCTGCCATCACTGAATTGAAAAATCAAGTGGGCAACTTGGTAATTGAAGTGAGCGAAAAGGTATTGCGTAAAGAATTAAGCAACAAAGCAGATCAGGAACATTATATAAAAAAATTAGCCGAAGAAGCTAAATTGAACTAAGCGTTGGCCTGTTCATTGTTGTTCACTGATTATAAAGAAAGTATTCATTATTATGCATAATCCACGTTTAGCAAACCGTTACGCCAAAAGTATTTTGGATCTGGCTATTGAAAAAGGTCAGGTAGAT
>JBJOQA010000062.1:0-2910 GCA_046050225.1 Bacteroidota bacterium
ATTGATCAACAAACAGTACTAATGGGAAAAAATGCCTTTGAATTATTACACGGTTTGATGTTGAATAAAGACATTTCAATCAAAGAACAAAAATTGGTATTGGAGCCGTTACTTATCCAACGGCAATCGAGCACCAAGAAAAAATAAAACAGCCATGCATATGAAAATGAAAAAACAATTTTTAGCATTAATGCTATTACTTTCCTTTACAGCACTATTATTGGCTTGCAAAAAGACAAAACCTACCCCAACGCCGATACCACCTACCGATACCGTATTCTTCGCAAAAGGAGCGGACATAAGTTGGGTAACCGAAATGGAAGCCAGTGGTAAACGCTTTTACAACAGTGCCGGTGTTGAAACCGAATGTATTGCGCTATTAAAAAGTTTAGGCATGAATACGATTCGCCTAAGAGTATGGGTGAATCCTGCCAATGCTTGGAATAATGTTTCGGATGTAGTGGCAAAAGCTGTACGCGCAAAAAACGCCGGGATGCGTGTAATGATTGATTTTCATTATAGTGATACTTGGGCTGATCCGGGCGCACAAACCAAACCTGCCGCATGGGCCGGATTAGATTTTGCAGGATTAAAATCAGCATTAGCTAATCATACCACCAATGTATTATCACAAATTAAAAATGCAGGCGTAACACCCGATTGGGTGCAAATTGGTAATGAAACCAATAACGGTATGCTTTGGCCCGATGGGCAAGCTAATATCAATATGAGCAATTTTGCAGCACTTATTAATGCCGGCTATGATGCAACCAAAGCCGTTTTTGCTAACGCAAAAGTAATTGTACATATATCCAACGGATATGATAATAACTTGTTTCGTTGGGTATTTGACGGCCTCAAAACAAATGGAGCAAAATACGATGTAATTGGCATGTCGCTTTACCCCTCCTACTCCGCCTCCGGTTGGTCAACCGTAAATCAACAATGCCTCACCAACATGAACGACATGGTAGCACGTTACAACAAAGAAGTGATGGTGGTAGAGGTGGGTATGCCTTGGGATCAAGCAAGCACCTGTAATTCATTTATTGCTGATCTCATCACAAAAGTAAAAGCAGTTACCAATAAAAAAGGACTCGGCGTGTTATATTGGGAGCCGCAATGTTATGCTAACTGGAATGGTTACACGCTGGGCGCTTTTGACAATAGCGGTAAACCCACTATTGCACTCAATGCATTTCAATAATTCTTTTTTGGTTATCTCATCCTAAATCGGGATCAATATGAAAAAAATATTTTCACTTTTTGCCTGCTTGGCAATTGCCTTCATTGCTCAAACGCTAATTGCTCAAACTAAAATTAATTTAGATGAGGATTGGAAATTTCATTTTGGTCATGCAGCAAATCCCGAAAAGGATTTTAACTATGGTATAGCCAATATATTCTCCAAAAGTGGAGCGGCATTAGGTACAGCCATTCAAACCAATTTTGATGATAACAATTGGCAAAAGATAAATTTACCGCATGATTGGGCTGTTGCCCTTCCATTTGTAGATCACAAGAATTTTGATGTTGCACAACACGGCTATAAGCCGGTGGGTGGTTTATTTCCGGAAACGAGTATCGGTTGGTATCGAAAAAAAATATTAATTAATGCAGCTGATAGCGGCAAACGATTTGAATTACAATTTGACGGTGTTTTCAGAAATGCAACCGTTTGGGTAAATGGTTTTTTTGTTGGGCAAAATGCAAGCGGTTATATCGGTGTAAACTATGATATCACCGACGTCGTTCAATTTGATAAAGAGAATGTTATTGTTGTAAGAGTGGATGCTACCCAATATGAAGGATGGTTTTATGAAGGTGCCGGCATTTATCGTCACGTTTGGCTCAATATTTATGATAACCTGCATATCCCCGCAGGAGGTTCTTTTGTTTATACAAACCTTACAAACAATCAAGCAACCGTATTTGTAGAAACCGACATTCAAAACAGTTACCCGCAAACTACGCTTTGCAGCATCAGCAGTACGCTAATCGGTCGCGATGGTAAAATCATTGCCACTACCGTTCCGCAGCAATTAACCCTAGCTGCGTATCAACAACAAAAAAATAAGCAAAGCATTAAAATCACTAATCCGCATCTTTGGAATTTACAAGACCCCTATTTATATCGGGTTACAACTACCTTAAAAATAAACCAACAAATTGCTCATCAACAAACTACCCGAATTGGCATTAGAACCATTCGATTTGATGCGAATGAAGGGGTATTTTTAAACGGCCAATATCTTAAAATACTAGGCACCAACAATCATCAAGATCATGCCGGTGTTGGAAGTGCATTGCCGGATAATCTACAATTTTACCGTATTCGCCTGTTAAAAAACATGGGAGTAAATGCTTATCGCACCAGCCATCATGCGCCAACACCCGAATTGCTAGATGCATGCGATAGTTTAGGGATGTTGGTATTAGATGAAACGCGCTTACTAAATAGCAGTATTGAAAACCTACAGCAATTTGAACGCTTATTAAAACGCGATCGAAATCATCCTTCTGTCTTTTTGTGGAGTATTGGTAATGAAGAGGGTTGGATACAAGCCAACTCAACCGGAAAAAGAATTGCTCAAACCTTTATTGCCAAACAACATCAACTTGATCCTACCCGAACTTGTACGTATGCCGCTGATTTGGGTAATGTGTACAATGGCATAAATGAAGTGATTCCTATTAGAAGTTTTAATTATCGTCATAATGCCGTTGCCGAGTATCACCGCGACCACCCCAATCAGCCAATCCTAGGCACAGAAATGGGTAGCACCGTAACTACCAGAGGCGAATACACGAAAGATGAAACCAGGGCTTATGTGCCTGATCAAGACATCACAGCACCTTGGTGGGCAAGCACTGCAGAGGCTTGGTGGAAACCGGCAGCAGAAAACAAAT
>JBJOQA010000063.1:0-15265 GCA_046050225.1 Bacteroidota bacterium
GAAAAGCTAGGAGGTGAAGTGACTTATTTGGAGGTAAACGCTGATGGGTTAGTTGATTTGAAAGCCTTAGAAGCGGCGATTAAACCCAATACCATCTTAATCGCTATTATGTATGCGAATAATGAAATTGGTGTGGTGCAACCAGTTCGTGAAATTAGTGCCATTGCCAAAAAACATGGGGTATTATTTTTTACGGATGGTGTGCAAGCAGTAGGTAAAATTCCGGTAGATGTTAATCAAGACGGTATTGACTTAATGGCATTTACCGCACATAAAATGTACGGTCCTAAAGGTGTTGGTGCCCTATATGTGCGTAGAAAAAATCCACGCGTAAAAGTTACTGCGCAAATGGATGGCGGTGGCCATGAGCGTGGAATGCGCAGTGGAACCCTAAACGTACCGGGGATTGTGGGTTTTGGTAAGGCTTGTGAATTATGTCGTTTAGAAATGGAAGAAGATACCAAACGTATTAGCATCTTACGCGATAAATTAGAAATTGAATTACTGAAATTAGAGGAGGCTTATGTAAATGGTAGTCGCGAACATCGTTTGCCACATGTTTCCAATATCTCTTTTAAGTATGTTGAGGGAGAGGGGTTATTGATGGGTTTCAATAAAAACATCGCTTTGAGTTCAGGTTCTGCTTGTACTTCTGCTTCTTTAGAACCTTCTTATGTTTTAAAGGCCTTAGGTTTAGGAGATGATTTGGCACATAGTTCCTTACGCTTTGGATTAGGACGTTTTACCAACGAAGAACAGATTGACTACACCATCAAAGCAATTACCGATACAGTATTAAAATTGAGAGAAATGAGCCCGTTATGGGAAATGTATAAAGAAGGAATTGACCTCAATTCAATTGAGTGGGCACATCATTAATTGATGATGAATCTAATAAAATAAAAATATTAACCAACCGAACGTTTAAATATATAATTATGGCATACTCAGATAAGGTAATTGATCATTACCAAAACCCAAAAAATGTAGGAACTTTAGATAAATCCGACAAAAGTGTAGGTACCGGATTGGTAGGTGCACCGGAGTGCGGAGATGTTATGCGCTTGCAAATTCAAGTGGATGATGCAACCGGTATGATTACAGATGCGAAATTCAAGACTTTTGGATGTGGTTCTGCTATTGCTTCTTCTTCTTTGGCTACCGAATGGTTAAAAGGAAAAAGCATTGAAGATGCATTGAAAGTTGATAATATGGATTTTGTAGAAGAATTGAATTTGCCACCGGTTAAAATTCACTGTTCTGTATTAGCCGAAGATGCGATTAAAGCTGCAATTAACGACTATCGTGTGAAAAATGGATTAGAAGCCATCAAGTTCGACGAAGGTGTTGTGCATTAATCGGATAATTAATATCCCAAACGGTTCGGTTTATTTGAGAATTATTAAATTACCGACCGAAAATTTAAGAGATTATGGTAGCTACTGAAAATTCAATTTTGATTTCCGACAAGGCTCGGAACAAAGTTATTGCCCTGATGAAAGATGCAGGAATTGATGCAGATTCAAATTACTTTTTGCGCGTAAGTGTTGTAGGAGGAGGATGTAGTGGCTTAAGCTACAAGATGGACTTCGATAATGAGCAAAAGCCCATGGATCAAGTATTTGAAGATAAAGGGATAAAGATGGTTACCGATTTGAAAAGTTTTTTATACTTAGTGAATACGGAATTAGATTTTAGTGATGGCTTAAATGGAAAGGGTTTTTATTTTAATAACCCTAATGCAAGTCGTAGTTGCGGTTGCGGTGAAAGCTTTGCAGTGTAAAGTATTATCAATTTATTCAAAAAGGCCGCATCAATTTAAATTGGTGCGGCCTTTTTGTTGTTGTTGAATTCTTAGAAGGTTTGGGATGCTGTTTTTTTTGACCTGATTTATTTAGTTTAAACAACTTGGTTGAGGGGGGATTTTCTTGGTGAATTATGTTGATAATACTACCCGGTGGCTCACCCCTTAGGGGTGAGCCACCGGGTAGTATTATTCCTGTAAATAGAAGTGTAAATACACCGTTTTTGATGAGGTTTGACTGCCAATGATATTGCTGAATTGTTCAACCAAAAGATACCGCCCCTGCTGAATAGGCATAACAATTGAACGTTGTGCATAAGCATTTGACTGAAACCGCTTCATTATAGCGGCAAATGTAAGTGCCTTTTTAGTGCCGTATCGTTGATAACAGTTATTGATAAACCACTCTCCATGCGGAAAATGTTGAATGCCATCTGACACCAAACTGTATATTAAAATAAATCTTGCATTACTGTCTGGATGTAGTCGCTGGGGATATTGATTCATTCGACTCCTCAAATCGAGTATTTCTTTCTTTATAGCATTACTATCTGCATGATTGCAACTATGAATTGTTTGTGCCATTGATTTTGAAGCGAAACCAATTAGTAAAACATAAAATAAAGGGAGGAGAAGCGTATTTTTCATGACTTACTGATGCAATTACAGTATTGTATTGCATAAATTCAATCTGAAACACATAAAAAAAACCGGCAATTAGCCGGTTTTTTTTATAAGAAACTTAATTTTTACTTTGTTTTTGTCGCTGCCGCTGGAGCTGCAACTTTTTTAGCAGGTGTAGCCTTCTTAGCAGGTGTAGCTTTTTTAGCCGGAGCCGGAGTGGTAACTGCAGGTGCCGCTGCAACCGGTGCTACTTTTTTAGATTCGGTTAATTTCATTTTATCAAATTCTTCTGCGGCAATTACATCTCCTACAAAAGTAATTTGTTTCATTTCGTCAACACCTGCAAATTTAACTGTTAGGTGCTTTTCAAAATGATTCAATGCTGCAGCATTGTAGGTTGCATTAATAACACCAGTCTTACCCGGAGCAATTGGCGTTTTGGTGTAATCGGAGATAGTACAGCCACAAGTTGGATTAGCCTGTTCAATTAAAAGTGGCTCATTACTGATGTTTTTAACCACAAAAGTTCCTTTTACAGGTACACCTTGCTTGATTTTACCAAAACTGATTGTTTCAGATTCGAATTTAGCTACGTCTGCAATTTTCTTCTGAGCAAAAGCTATCAATGAAAGGGAGCTAATTGCAAGGGAAAAAATGATTTTTTTCATCTTAGTATTTTATTTTTTAGGGTTATTCTTTTTCTTTTAATGTTGAAGCTGCTTTGTTTTCGGGTGCAGAACTAACCGGTGTTTTCCAAACCTCACCTTTAATGGTAATTTGTTTGCTTTGAGCACCATTATAGCTAATGGTGATGAATTTTGTAAAAGGCCCTTCAGCAGCAGCGTTATACCCAACCGTTATTTTGGTTGTTTGACCGGGTGCAATTGCTTTATTTCTTTCCCAATCTGGGGTCGTACAACCACAAGATGCTTGCACATTGGCAATACGCAACGAATCGGTTCCGTTATTTACAACATCGAAAACATGGGTTACCGGTTTCCCTTGCGGAATTTTACCGAAATCCCAAACTGTTTCTTTCAATCCTAAAGATTCTACAGCAGGTGCTGCAGGTGCGGTTGCACTTGTTCCTAAAACTTGTGCTTTTGCACTAAAATTCAAGGCAAAAATGCCGGCTACAAAAAAGGTAATAATTTTCTTCATATTGTTTTATTTTTCAAATAACGTTCCAAATATACGAATTCGCATTTAACCCTTCCGTAAAGCAAGCCCGTTTACAAATTTTTAACAATCATCCCAACTAAAATTTTACTTTTGTTTCATGGAACCAACCTTAACAAACGATACGATGTCTGAAGAACAGTTAAGTTTCGAACATTTCAAAAATGAAGTGCTAAACGACTATCGCATTGCCTGCATCAGCCGCGAAACGAGTTTGCTTGGCCGAAAAGAGGTATTAACCGGCAAAGCCAAGTTTGGCATATTTGGAGATGGCAAGGAGGTAGCACAGGTTGCTTTAGCAAAATTCTTTAAACCAGGTGATTTTAGATCCGGCTATTATCGCGATCAAACCATCATGTTTGCCACCGGTATTGCTACTGTAGAACAATACTTTGCACAATTATTTGCTGATCCCGATAGTAACAATGACCCGTTTAGTGCAGGCCGACAAATGAATGCGCATTTTGCAACGCCTAACGTGAATGAAAATGGGGAATGGGTAAATATTGCACAACAAAAAAATACTAGTAGCGATATGGCCCCAACCGCAGGTCAAATGCCTAGAGCGCTTGGATTAGCATTAGCTTCAAAATTGTTTCGACAAGTAGAGGCATTTAAGAAGCATCGTCATTTAAGTCAACACGGAAATGAAATTTGCTTTTGCACCATTGGTGATGCATCTACCTCAGAAGGCCATTTTTGGGAAGTAGTGAATGCCGCAGGTGTACAACAAGTTCCCTTAGCAATTTTTGTGTGGGATGATGGTTATGGTATTTCGGTTCCTAAAAAATACCAAACCACTAAGGAGTCTATTTCTACCGCATTGAGCGGGATGCAAAAGCAACCTGGTACAAACGGCTTGGATATTTACAAACTAAAAGGATGGGATTATGCCGGAATGTGCGAGATTTTAGAACCGGCAATTCAAAAAATTAGAGATACGCATACGCCCGCAATTTTTCATGTGGAAGAAATTACACAGCCACAGGGTCATTCAACTTCGGGTAGTCATGAACGTTATAAGAAACCTGAACGCCTTGCTTGGGAACGCGAATGGGATTGTTTAAAGCAAATGCGCGAATGGATTGAGGCAAATACGTTGGCAATTCCCCAAGAGCTAAACGAAATTGAATACGCTGCAAAAAATTGGGTTAAGGAAAGTAAGAATAAGGCTTGGGAAAAATGTACCAAACCTATTCAAGAACTTTCGGCTACTACACAACAAATTTTTGAATCAATCATTGCACAATTGCCTGAAGCAGAATTGCGTCAACAATTAGAAGCAATAATGAAAGAATTGGCTGCTAATAAAGAACCGCTGCGCAGAGATGTTATGCGATTAATTGCTGCAGCACTAGATTTATTGCCGCAACATGGAATTGCAGAACCCTTACAATCTTGGTATGCAACACTACAAGAACGTTTCGCCGGAATGTATAATTCTTACTTGTATAATCAAGGTCCAAAGTCAGCTTTAAAAGTTGAGCCTGTGCCGGTGCAATATGCTGAGGATGCAAAACTCTTAAATGGGTATGAAGTTTTGAATCATTATTTTGATCAATTGTTTGCACAAAATGATAAAGTGGTGGCTTTTGGTGAAGATCTTGGTTATATCGGGGATGTAAATCAAGGGTTTAGTGGCTTGCAAGAAAAGTACGGAGAAGAACGAATTTTTGACACTGGAATTAGAGAGTTGTCGATTATGGGTCAAGGTATTGGATTGGCATTACGCGGACTTCGTCCGATTGCTGAAATTCAGTATCTCGATTATTTATTATATGGTTTACAGCCTTTAAGTGACGATGTGGCAACTACCCATTTTCGTACCGCTGGTAAACAAAGTGTTCCATTAATTGTACGTACGCGGGGCCATCGATTGGAAGGGATTTGGCATAGCGGGTCGCCAATGGGTATGATTATAAATGCACTTCGTGGAATTTACGTTTGTGTGCCACGAAATATGGTGCAAGCTGTAGGGATGTACAATACCTTGTTAGCCGCAAATGATCCGGGGCTCATTGTTGAATGCTTAAACGGTTATCGCTTAAAAGAAAAATTACCGGCCAATTTGTTGGAATATCGCGTAGCATTGGGCGTGCCTGAAATTGTAAAAGAAGGAAACGATGTTACCGTGGTAACTTATGGGTCTACATTGCGCATCGTTCAGGAAGCAGCAGAAGCGCTTGAAAAACTCGGGATTCATTGCGAAATTATAGATGTACAAACCTTGTTGCCTTTTGATATTCATGGCATGATTAAGTTGTCGTTAGAAAAAACCAATCGAATCGTATTTGTAGATGAAGATGTGCCGGGTGGCGCAGCAGCCTATATGTTTAATGAAGTGTTAGAAAAGCAAGGTGGATATCGTTTGCTAGATGTGGCACCTCGAACAATAACAGCTCAACCTCATCGTCCTTCATATGCGAGTGATGGCGACTACTTCAGCAAACCAAACCGCGAAGATATTATTCGTGTTATCAAACAAATGATGGCTGAGTAATATAAATTTAGCAACATGTTGAATACCGGTTTTCTACAAGCAATCGACGTACTGGGTACATTCTCCTTTGCGGTATCGGGTGCTTTTTTCGCAATGGAAAAACGGCTCGACCCGTTTGGGGTATTTATCATGGCTTTTGTAACGGCAATTGGTGGCGGAACGCTTCGCGATATTTTAATTGGAAATTTGCCGGTGGGGTGGCTTCGCAGTGAAACGGCTACCCTTACTATTACTCTTGGTGCGGTTTTGGCAATGTTTTTTGAAGCAAGACTCAAAAAATTTACTACCACGCTATTTTTGTTTGATGCTTTGGGTTTAGGACTTTTTACCATTATTGGTATCGAAAAGGCCATCGATTTGCACTTTAGTATCGGCGTATGTATAGCTTTGGGAACTGTAACGGCAAGCTTTGGTGGTGTTTTAAGAGATGTCTTACTTAACAATGTACCCTTAGTATTTAGAAAAGAGATTTATGCAATGGCGAGTATTTTAGGCGGTTTGTTATATTTTTTGTTTAGATACATTCAATTAGATGAACATGTAGCCAAGATTATTTGTATTCTAACAATTTTTGCCATCCGCATTATTGCGGTAAAATATAAGCTGGGGTTGCCTTCTTTTTATTTAAAATCAAATATTCGTTGATGGAAAAAGGAGGTAGATTGAAGTGGAAAATTGAGTTTAAACCAAGGTTTCTTTAAATTTTGCAATAGAAATTAACAATCATTAACAACTAAACCTGCCGATTAGGCGTTTATTTGCATATCAATATTTATTATGAAGAAGTCAATTTTGTTTTTTGTTTTGATGATTGCCTTAACCCAGGTAAAAGCTCAGATTAATAATCCTATTCAATGGTCTTTTACTGCAAAAAAAATTGCTGATAAAACCTATGAACTACAAATGACCGCTACCATTGGCAATAAATGGCACTTATATGCACAAGACGCCGGTGAAGGACCTGAACCAACCAGTTTTAAGTTTGTCCCAAATCCATTAGTAACCCTGGATGGCAAAGTGAAAGAAATAGGAAAAATGGAAAAGTCTTTTGATAAAAATTTTAATTCAACGTTGAAGTTTTATAGTCATACCGTAACCTTTACGCAGAAGGTAAAATTAAAAACAGCAGCTGCCACGCTAATAAAAGGTACAGTAACTTACATGACCTGTGATGATCATCAATGTTTGCCTCCTCGAGATGTGCCAATTAGTATAAAGGTTGGAGGAAAATAATTTTGAATTTTAATTTGCAGTGTGATAAATACTGCATTTTTTTTGCATCCTTGTAACTAATGTAACCAATAATTGATGGCGGTTCTTGTTATTTTGTATTAAATCGTATTTATGTCTTTACTGAAAAATATTGCAGGCTTTTTTTTATTGTTTTTTAGCGTCTTGCAATTGCAAGCACAAGAAGTAAAACCTGTAAATTGGCAAGTTTCTTCGCATAAAATTGCCGAAAAACAATATGAAATTCAGTGGAAAGCTAGCATTGAAAAGGGGTGGCATATATATGCGCGAAATAACGTGGCAGAAGGAATTGATGGGTTGAAAATTATATGGGCCGACTCGTCATTTCAAATCAAGGAGCCGGTACTTTCAGCCAATTTTAAAACGATTGCCGATCCCGTATTTGATGGGCATTCACTAGAAATTGTTTCAGATAGTATTGTTGTAAAACAAATCATTCGATTTGCCGATAATGTTCCAGATAGCTTGCGTGTACAATTAAATTATTTTGCTGCAGATGCTGGAAATTTATTGCCAGAAGAGTTGAAGTTCAAAGTAGGATTTGAAGGGGGGGCTGTGAGTTCGGCTAAAGCGAGATTACTAATTCCTTCCATTGATTTGAAGCATCCGATTGCTGATTGTGAAGGCGCTACTACAGTTGTTGCTACTGCGCACCAAAGTTTGTGGAAGCTAGTAGCATTGGGGTTCTTTGCCGGATTAATCGCCCTGCTTACGCCTTGCGTATTTCCAATGATCCCGTTAACAGTTTCGTTTTTTACAAAAAAGAGTAGCAATCGCAAAACGGGTATTCGTAATGCGATGCTTTATGGAGTTTTTATTTTAGCAATCTATGTTGTTTTGAGTTTGCCCTTTCATTTCTTAGACAAATTAGATCCTGAAATATTAAATAACATTTCTACCAATGTGTATTTGAATGTGGCATTTTTTGTGATTTTCATTGTTTTTGCCGTTTCTTTCTTTGGTTATTTTGAAATCACATTGCCGGGTAGTTTATCTAATGCAACCGACAATAAAGCAAGCACCACTAATATTATAGGTATATTCTTCATGGCGCTAACCTTGGCGCTTGTATCGTTTTCTTGTACAGGACCTATTTTGGGATCTTTACTCGCCGGTTCGCTTTCGTCTGATGGGGGAGCGATGCAACTAACCGCAGGTATGGCCGGTTTCGGGTTTGCTTTGGCTTTGCCTTTTGCTTTGTTTGCACTATTTCCAAATATGCTTAAAAGCTTGCCTAAATCAGGTGGTTGGTTAAATACCGTGAAGGTTGTATTAGGATTTTTGGAAGTGGGTTTAGCATTGAAATTTTTATCAAATGCCGATTTAGTGATGCATTGGGGGTTGTTAAAAAGAGAAGTTTTTATTGGTTTGTGGATCGTGATTGGTGCATTAACAACGCTATATCTATTAGGGTTCATTCGCTTTCCACATGATTCGCCGCTTAAGGAAAGAAGCCCTTTACGTTGGCTCTTTATCGCCTTATTTGGGTTGTTTACACTGTATTTATTACCGGGCGTAACACGTACAAAATATGCTAATCTTACGTTGATAAGCGGATTCCCGCCACCATTATATTACTCCATTTATGATTCGGGGGAGTGTATCTTAGGTCTCAATTGTACACGAGATTATGAAACCGGATTAAAAATGGCGAAGGCCCTAAACAAGCCAATGCTGCTTGATTTTACCGGCTATGGTTGCGTGAATTGCAGAAGGATGGAAGAAAAAGTTTGGAGTCAACCGGATGTATTGGAAGTAATGCGCAGTCAATTTGTGGTAGTTTCATTATATGTAGATGATAAAGCGAAGCTTCCGGCAAATCAACGTTTTACTTATTTAACCAAGGCCGGTGCCGAAAAAGATATTGTTACGGTAGGAGACAAATGGGCAACGTTTGAAACCGAAAATTTTGAAAATAATGCACAACCGCTTTACGCTATTGTGAGTCCCAATGAGGTTCTGCTTAATCGCCCTGTAGGAAATACGCCTGTTGCTGCGGATTATCTAAAATGGCTGCAGTGCGGATTGGCCGCTTTTAAACAAGTATCGAAATAAGTACAAAAGAAAAGCGGAATCCTAGGATTCCGCTTTTCTTTTATTACAAATTCTATTAATAAGCTTCAGCCGCATCATCTCCTCGCTTATCGCCCACCGCAATTATTTTTTTGCCGATGATTTGAATTAGTTCAGTACGGCCAATTTTGCCCCGCACGTTAATTTTATAGCCCATTTTTTCTAAAACTTTAAGGGTTGCTGCATCAAAATCCTTTTCAGCAAAAATTACATCAGGCTGCCATTGATGATGAAACTTTGGCTTGTTTACTGCGTCTTCTGCCGATAAATTAAAATTGAGCACATTTACGATCGATTGAAAAACACTGGTAGGAATGGTCGTTCCGCCCGGTGTACCTACCACTAAATAGGGTTTTTTGTTTTTTGCAACAATCGTAGGCGTCATACTACTTAACATTCTTTTTCCCGGTGCAATGGCATTTTTTTCATTGCCAATGGCGCCGTACATATTGGGTACGCCCGGCTTTACGCTAAAATCATCCATTTCGTTGTTTAGTAAAAAGCCGGCGCCGCCAACTACCGTTCTGCTTCCAAAATGTCCATTAAGGGTAGTGGTTACCGATACGGCATTACCAAATTGATCTACAACACTTAAATGCGTAGTTTCTTCGCTCTCTGCAATAACGCCCGGTAGGGTTTGTTTGCTATTACCGGCCATATTGGGTTGGTAATCCGCCATCCGCGCAGCGAGATAATCTTTACTGCCTAGTTTTTTAATGGGCACTTTTACAAAGTCGGCATCTCCTAAAAATTCTGCTCGATCGGCATAAGCCCTGCGCTCAACTTCTGTCATCAGTTGCACACTAGCCGGCGTTTGAAAGCCCATCGTGTCAATATTTCTTGATTCTATCATGCCCAACATTTGTTGCAATAAAATGCCGCCGCTGCTGGGTAATGGCATAGAAATAATATCATAACCCTTATATTGAAAAACACTGGCGTTGCGCTCTTTTGCTTGGTAATTTTTTAAATCTGCTTCGGTAATGATGCCCTTTCCTCTTTGCATTTCTGCAACAATTAACCGAGCTGTTTCTCCTTCATAAAAACCTTTTGCACCGTTATCTCGAATGCGCTTCAAGGTGTTGGCTAATTCGGTTTGAACAAGGGTGTCGCCAGTTTTCCAGCCACCCGGTTTTACAAATGCTACCGGTTGGGTATTAAGTTTTAAAAATTCTTTCGCTGATTCGTTGAAGTCTTTTGCTTGTGCTTCTGTAAGTACAAATCCTTTTTCGGCCAACTCTATGGCCGGTTCAATGAGCTTTGCAAATGGCAATTTTGCATATTTCATACTGCTAAAAAGGCCTGCTACCGTTCCCGGTACACCGGCCGCTAAATGGCCATCTTGCGATAACCGAAGTTGCGCTTTTCCGGTACTATCTAAATACATATCTCTATGGGCTGCAGCCGGCGCCTTTTCGCGATAATCAATCGCAATAGTCTTTCCGCCTTTTAAATAGCCTACCAAAAAACCGCCGCCACCAAGGTTTCCGGCACCCGGATAAACTACGGCTAGGGCCAATTGTGTGGCAATGGCAGCATCTACGGCATTACCACCTTGCTTGAGAATACCTAATCCTGCTTGACTGGCTAATGGGTGGGCTGATACGACGGCTCCTTTCTGCGCTTCCACTTTTTTTTGTGAGCGGTAATTATAAGGAGTAATTTGTGCTTTACTTTGTAAAGAGGCCGATCCGGCTAAAAGCAATACGAGTAAAAATTTATTTTTCATTATTCAGCATTATTTAAAGCAAGGCACTTATGAGGCATTACTTCAGATTTAACAACAAAATGGTTTTGGTGGCAGCACTGTTAATCAGTTTTACAGTTACTGCTTTTGCACAAGTAATAAAAAGTCCGGATGAATTTCTTGGCTATCCGCTTGGCAGTAAATATACACCACATTACAAGATCGTAAATTATTTTCAATATGCTGCTACTGCCGTGCCGGGAATGATGAAAGTAGAACAATATGGCGCCACCAATGAAGGACGTCCATTGCTATTAGCCGCCATTGCTTCAACAGAAAATTTTGGTCAATTAGAGGATATTCGTAAAAATAATTTGCGTCTTGCCGGTGTGCTAACCGACAAGCCGGGTAATGTAAATGCCCCTGCAATTGTTTGGTTAAGTTATAATGTACACGGTAACGAAACCAGTAGCAGTGAAGTAGCCATGAAAGTATTATACGAGTTGTTAAATCCTGCGAATGCAGAAACAAAAAAATACTTAAAGAACGTGGTGGTTTTAATTGATCCTTGTTTAAATCCGGATGGGCGCGATCGTTATGTACATTGGGTAACACAAATGATGGGACGCACGGTTAATCCGCAACTTATTGCACGCGAGCATCACGAACCTTGGCCGGGCGGAAGAACCAATCACTATAATTTTGATTTAAATCGCGATTGGGCTTGGCAAACGCAAGTAGAAACACAAGCGCGCATTAAAAAGTACAATCAATGGATGCCACAAACGCATAGCGATTATCATGAACAAGGATTTAATAATCCTTATTATTTTGAACCGGCAGCAGAACCTTACCATGAGGTAATAACGCCTTTTCAAAGAAAATTGCAGGTTGATTTAGGACGTAATCATGCTAAGTATTTTGATGCAAATGGTTGGTTGTATTTTACCAAAGAAGTGTTTGATTTATTGTATCCATCTTATGGAGATACTTATCCTATTTATAATGGAAGTGTAGGAATGACTTTTGAACAAGGTGGTTTAAGTAGAGCCAGTACCGCTGTTATTACCAATGAAGGGGATACGCTAACGTTGTATGATCGCATTGCTCATCACTTTACAACTTCAATGAGTACTTTAGAAGTTGTAAGCAAACAATCGGATAAAGTGATTAAAGAGTTCAAACAATTTTTTGATGACGCCATAAATAAAGGGGTTGGCGAGTATAAAAGTTTTGTAGTAACCGACGTAGCAACCACAAGAATTAACGGCCTAAAAAGATTGTTGGATGCTAACGGTATTCAATATTCGTATAGCTCCGGGGCTGCTTTAAAGGGGCTGAATTATTTTTCGGGGAAAGAAGAGACTTTTACCACCAACGGTAGTTTAGTAATTAGTACACACCAACCCAAAGGTGTTTTGGTAAAAGTATTATTTGAACCGCAAACCAAGTTGGCAGATAGTGCTACCTACGATATAACTGCTTGGGCAATGCCATATGTTTTTGGATTAAAAACCTTTGCCGTAAAAGAAAAGGTTGCAACCAAAGATCAAGTTGCCGTTGATGCGCCTTCACCGTTTGTAGATGCCTATGGATATTTGGTGCGCTATCAATCATTTGAAGATGCAAAAATGGTAGCAGCCTTATTGAAAGAAGGGTTTAAACTCCGTTTTGCTGAACGCGATTTTGGAATTGGCGAAAACAAATTTGCCAGAGGAACCATTATTGTTTTGAAAAAAGGGAATGAAGCTAAATTGCCTTTATTGAAAAAGTATGCAATTGAATTTGGCTCATCGGTAACCTCAATTCAAACCGGTTTTGTAGATGGGGGATATGACTTTGGATCAGATAAAGTACACTTTATTCACCAGCCTCGTGTGGCCATGGTTTCTGGAAAAGGCACTTATTCTGAATCAGCTGGAGAAGTTTGGCATTTGTTCGATCATCAATTAAATTATCCGATCACCTTAATTAATGTGGAAGATATCGATGCCGGTAGTTTAAAGAATATAGATGTGTTAATTGTGAGCGGTGGCCGTTATAAATTTTTAAGTGATAAAGATGCATCCGGTGAAATAAAAGACTGGGTTAGAAATGGCGGTAAAATTATTGCCATCGATAATGCCGTTTCGCAAATGGCAAATGGCGATTGGGGCATTAAGCAGAAGAAAGAAGATGAGGATAAAGACAAAAAAGAAGAAGGGAAACAATATGAGGATTTAAAGAAATTCGCCGAAAGCGAACATGATGGCATTAGAAGTTATATCGCAGGGGCCATTTACCGCATTGATTTAGATGTAACTCATCCCTTGAGTTTTGGTATGGGAGAGCAATACTTTACGTTAAAGCAAGATGATATCGTGTACGAATTTTTAAAAGATGGGTGGAATGCAGGTGTGATTAAAAAGGATAATTATGTTGCCGGATTTGTGGGAAGTAAAATCAAATCTAAAATAAAAGACGCAGTATTAATCGGAGAACAAAGGATGGGTAATGGCGTAATCGTTTATCTACCGGATAACCCTATCTTTAGAAATTTTTGGGAAAGTGGAAAATTATTATTGTCGAATGCCGTGTTTTTTGCGGGACAATAATTGCCAATAAATTAAACATGTAACCTATCCGGAAAGCGCTTGTTTATTCAAATTGAATGAGCGGGCTTTCCGGATTTTTGTTTTGAAATTAAAGTTTTAGAGCAAACTAAAATCGGGTATCAGCCGTTTACTGAAGCACAAATTCTGTTGAGGAATGTGTGAACTTAATAACTATTTTTGAATGACTGAATTGAATCATATGCGTAAAATTTCTTGTTTCGTTTTTTCTTGGGTATTCATTGGAAGCCTTTTTGCACAAACGCCTAAATCTTACAATGCAGCCGACATATTACAACAATTAAAAAAGTTGCCGGTACTTGGTTCTGTGTTGTATATCGCAGCGCATCCTGATGATGAAAATACTCGGTTGCTGGGTTACTTAGCTAATGAAAAATTATACCGAACCGGATATCTTAGCTTAACGCGTGGCGATGGAGGACAAAATTTGATTGGTGATGAGCAAGGAATTGATTTGGGCTTAATTCGTACACAAGAATTATTAGCAGCGCGCCGTATTGATGGTGCTGAACAGTTTTTTAGTCGTGCCTATGATTTTGGATTTTGCAAGTCCCCGGAAGAAGCTTTGGCTACTTGGGGTCATGATAAAATTTTGGCGGATGTAGTTTGGGTAATTCGCCAATTTAAACCTGATGTTATTATTGCTCGCTTTCCGGAAGATAGTCGTGCCGGGCATGGGCATCATGCAGCTTCGGGTATACTAGCCCGTGAAGCATTTGATGCTGCGGCAGATCCAACTAAGTTTCCTGAACAACTTAAATATGGTGTAACCGTTTGGCAGGCCAAAAGAATGTTATGGAATACATTCAATTTTGGTGGAGGAAATACAACGAGTGAAGATCAATTTAAGTTGGAAGTAGGAATGTTTAATCCGCTATTGGGAAAAGGGTATGGTGAAATTGCCGCCCTTAGCAGAAGTGAACATAAAAGCCAAGGGTTTGGCGTGCCGGCCAATCGAGGTAATTACACAGAGTTTTTTACTGCTATCAAAGGCGATCAGCCTAAACAAGATTTATTGGATGGCGTGGACATAACTTGGAATCGTGTAAAAGAATCGAATCTGCAAGCAGAAACAATTATTCAGCAAATCATTCAGCAATATGATCCCGCTCAGCCTGCCCGCAGCGTTCCTTTATTAATACAGTTTTATCAACAATTAAAGAAAACGCCAGAAAGTTATTGGCGTAATCAAAAGTTAAAAGAGGTACAGCAATTGATAGCGTATGCCAGTGGTTTATATATGGAAGCAACCACTTCGCAGCGTTTTGGTGTGCAAGGAGATAGCTTGCGTATTAATCTCTTTTTAAATAGTAGGCAACAAATTGATATCAAGAAGGCAAAAGTTGTTTATGCTAATCAAACAAGTTTAATTGAAGAGATTAAAACCAATGTAAATTATAATCGCACAATTGCTGTTGCACTTGCAGCCGATGCACCTCTTTCGCAGCCTTATTGGTTAGTGAAGCCAATGGAGAAGGGGAGTTTTGTAGTTGACCAACAGCAGCTTATTGGAAAGGCAGAAAATGATCCGCTCT
>JBJOQA010000064.1:0-6786 GCA_046050225.1 Bacteroidota bacterium
GGAACAAAGCCTGATATGGCTAATCCTGCAGCCACACTCATCATATTCGCTTCTGCAATACCACATTGAATAAACCGATCAGGATTATCTTTTATAAATGCATCTAATTTTAAAGAAGGTACCAAGTCGGCACATAGTGCCACCACTTCCGGTTTGGTTTTACCCAATTCGGACATACCTGCACCAAATCCGGAACGGGTATCCTTTTTCTCTGTATAACTGTATTCTTTCATTACCCTTTATTTTAAAGCAGTTGAACTGCAATCATCAATATTTTTTAATAATCGCCTAAGGTTTCAGTTAATTGTTGCAATGCGTTTTGCAACTGTTCGTCATTAGGTGCCGTGCCATGCCATTTGTGGGTACCCATCATATAATCTACGCCAAATCCCATTTCTGATTTCATCAAAATCATGATGGGTTTACCTTGCCCTTTTAATGCTTTGGCTTGTGCCAAAGCCTCCAACGTAAGCTGCATATCATTGCCATTTTCAAGCATAACTGTTGTCCAACCAAAGGCCTCGTATTTTGCCTGCAAATCTTTATTGCTCATTACTTTTTCAGTAGGGCCGTCAATTTGCTGTTTGTTCCAATCAATGATGGCAATTAAATTGTCTAATTGATAATGCGCAGCAAACTGTGCGGCTTCCCACACCTGACCTTCTTGCTGCTCGCCATCGCCCATTAAGGCATATACGGTAGTGCTATCTTGTCGCATTTTTTTTGCTTTCGCAGCACCGGCTGCTACAGATAACCCTTGTCCGAGTGAACCCGAGGCAATGCGAATACCCGGTAAATGTTCGTGTGTAGCAGGATGACCTTGCAAACGAGAATTTATTCTTCTGAAGGTGGACAATTCGGCCGGGGCGAAATAACCGCGATGCGCCAGCACCGAGTAAAATAATGGAGAAACATGACCATTAGATAAAAAGAATAAATCTTCACTTAAACCGGCGCGTGAAAATTGAAGAAAATCATCTTCACCCCTTGTTTCATTTATCTTCATTTCATGAAAATAGAGTGCTACAACTACATCCGTGCAACCCAAAGAACCGCCGGGATGGCCGGATTGACAAGCATGTACCATGCGCACAATATCACGACGTACTTGAGATGCTACATTTTTTAATTCGTTCAATTCCATGATTATTGCATTTTCTTTGAGTCGTCTAAAAATTTAGCTAGGCCGATATCCGTTAATGGATGCTTTAATAATCCTAAAATGGAGTCTAACGGACAAGTACAAACGTCGGCACCCGCTTCAGCACATTTAATAATATGATTAGGTGTGCGAATAGATGCAGCTAATATTTCTGTTTTATAACCTTGAACAGAAAAAATATTACTTAATTGATGAATCAACTCCATTCCATCCCAACCGCTATCATCAATACGTCCGATAAATGGCGAAACATAAGTTGCGCCAGCTTTTGCAGCTAAAATGGCTTGACCTGCAGAGAAGATTAAAGTACAATTAGTACGAATACCATTTTCGGTAAACCACTTGATGGCTTTGATACCATCTTTAATCATAGGAACTTTTACCACAATATTGGGATGCAAGGCTGCCAATACTTTTCCTTCGGCAACAATTTCATCAAATGTGGTTCCTAATACCTCGGCACTGATATCACCATCTACCATTTCGCAGATCGTTCTGTAGTGTTGCTGTATCGCGGCTTCGCCGGATATTCCTTCTTTAGCCATTAATGATGGATTGGTTGTTACCCCATCCAAAATACCTAATTCGCTTGCTTCCTTAATTTGCGCCAAGTTGGCGGTATCAATAAAAAATTTCATAATCCATTCCTCAAAGGAGGATGCTTTTTAAAAGGTTTAAAAACGTTGTATTGCTGCAACCCTGCAGTCTTGTTATTAATTAACTACAACTTTATATTTTGTTACGGTGTGATATTTTTCACCCGGTTTTAGCAATGTGCTTGGAAATGCAGGTTTGTTCGGCGAATCAGGAAAATGCTGTGTTTCCAGGCAAAGGGCTGCATATTTTTGGATGGCTTTTCCGTCGCTTGTTTTGAACGTACCATCTAAAAAATTTCCCGAATAAAATTGTAGGCCGGGTTCAACCGTGTACACTTCTAAACTTCTTCCGCTCACCGAATCTGAAAGGGTTGCTACTAACTCCAGTTCTTGTGATTTTCTGTTCAACACAAAATTGTGATCGTAGCCACCTTCAACGGCTGCGATGCGTTCGCCAATTTTATGTGATTGTAAAAAATCAAAGGGGCCGGCTGACACAGCTTTTAGTTCACCGGTTGGAATTAAGCCTTTATCTACCGGTGTATATTTATCGGCATTTATTTGTAAGCTATGATCGAGGATAGTTGTTGAAGCATCGCCGGTTAAGTTAAAATAACTATGATTTGTTAAATTAACTACCGTTGCTTTATCGGTTTCGGCATTATACTCAATGAGCAATTCATTCTCATCGGTGAGCGTAAATTTAACTGCCACTTTTAAATTACCGGGATACCCCTCCTCGCCATCTTTACTTAAATAATTCATAGTAATGGAAGCGGTACTGTCGGTTGCAGGTGTTGCATCCCAAACCACTTTATCAAAACCTTTATCGCCTCCATGCAAATGATTTTCACCATTATTTTTTGCCAAGGTATAAGTGGAGGTATCAATTTTAAAACTTCCTTTTGCTATACGGTTGCCATATCGGCCAATGGTTGCTCCGAAGTATGGCGGTTTAGCCAAATAGCCACTCAGGCTATCAAAGCCGAGTACCACACTAGATGTTTTGCCGGCTTTATTCGGTGTTATCCAAGAAGTAACTGTTGCGCCGTAATTAGAGATTTTTATTTGTACACCTTTGTTATTGGTTAACGTATATAGAAATACTTTTTTGCCATCGGTTTCACCCCAATCGGCCTTGGTTACTTTTGCTGTGGTTGGTTGATTTTCTGCTGCTTTTTCCGCGGCATTATTGCACGCAGATAATAAAGTTGCGGTCATTATAGAAATGGTTAATAGTTGTTTAAACTGTTTCATATAGCTGGTCGTTTTTTAATTTTTAATGATTGGGTTAACAAGACTTGGCCAACCTTGGGCATCCCAATACAATTCATCTATAATTAATTTGGGTTTGCCTTTATCTTTTGCATCGTAACCATGATACACGATGTAAAATTTATTATTGAATTGGTAAACGGAATTATGTCCGGCACCAAACCAATTTTTGTTATCCCCTTGTACAATCAAGCTGCCGCCATTTTGATCCATGGGGATATTGTTTTTATCCAAATAGGGTCCTTGAATTTTTTCACTTCTACCCATTACTACTTTGTAGTCACTTTTTTCGCCGCGGCAACAATAATCCCAAGAAACAAATAGAAAGTAATATTTATCATGTTTAAAAATAAAAGGCGCTTCAATGGCCGCATTTCCTGCATTACTATCGGGTATATTAAAATCTCGAGGTCGCGCTGCTATCGTGTACCATTGTTCGGGCTGAGCAATAGCGGATAAATCGCTATTCAGCTTCACCAATTTCATACCGTTCCAAAACGATCCAAAACTCAACCAATGGTTGCCTTGTTCATCATCAACTTGATTTGGATCAATAGCATTCCACAAATCCCTGCCGGGGATAGACTGAATCAACTGTCCATGGTCATCCCAATAATAGTCCGGTGAACTAGGGTCGAGGGTCTTATTGGTGGCCAAGCCAATGCAAGATGTATTCTTTCCAAAGGCAGAAACGGCATAATACAAGTAGTACTTTCCATCATGAAAACTAATATCAGGTGCCCAAATATGACCTTTGAAACTAGGTATGGCCTTTACTGCCCATGAGGGTGCGGATGCAAAAACGGGCTTTTCTTTTTTCCAATTCTGCCTGTCGGCGGAAGAAAAAACTGAAATTCCCCAGCCGGTACAAAACAAATAGTATTTATCACCATGTTGTATCATAACCGGATCGTGAACTGCTGTTTGGCGTGTTTCGGTTAGGGTGCCCACCGAATCTTCCTTATGCTGCGCCTTACTTACAAGCACATTGAACAACAAAAAGAAGATGAGCAATTTTTTCATGATCGGCTACTCAATGGTGAGTTATTTGTCTTTGATAAACTAAAGGTAAATTATTTTTATTTTAATTGTCAGTTTAACACTTAAAATATTTTAATTCTTATTACATTAAAAGAATATGGTTCTGCTTTAAATTCAAATTGTTTTGAACGAATATTAAAAGTTGATTCTTTTGGCGATACAAGATTTGGATTTTCAAATGAGTTGACCGCTGATAAATTGGAAGTTTGCAATAAAATCAACTTTCCTTCTTTGGCTAATTTTTTCACTCCTTGTAAATTCATTACATTGGTTTGTGGAATGGCCGATGCGTTGACAATTTTCACAATCAATTCACCTGCAGTTTCATCTATACATGCAGAGGCATACAAACTATCCTGACCTGCAATCACGTCGTTATTTCTGGTAATAGGTACAACCTTATCTCCTCTATTGGTTGCAAATAACTTTTGAACATAATAATCAGGTGTACCGTAAGAACGTAAGTTATCAACCCAAATCAAATCAGGTGTCCATTGCCAACCATCAATATGTGCAAATAACGGCGCATAAGAAGCCATATGAACCACACCGGCATTTCTTTCCAAACCGGTCATAAATGCCGCTTCACTAATGGCGGTTAACCAATTGTTTTTATTATCAATGCTTACAATTTTATCGCTTTGCGCTGCGTATTCGCCACCAAATATTTTGGATTCATTGCGCGGATAGTTATCGTAACGTTTGGCATTAGCTAAAAACCACTCAGGGCGGCGATAGTAATGTTCATCAATGATATCAGCCTTCATCGTTCTCAAGGCTAAATTGAGCGAATCAAAACGTTCGCCATTAGGATCGGTACCCGAACTGGTTACTAACTTAAAATCGGGATATTTTGATTTAATCGCTTTTTGAAAAACTTTTAAACGTTCAATATACTGCGGGCCCCAGTTTTCGTTACCAACGCCCATCATTTTCAAATTGAAGGGTGCCGGATGCCCCATTGCAACTCTTACTTTGCCCCAAGTGCTGTTGGCATCGCCATTGGCAAATTCAATTAAATCTAATGCATCTTGTACATAAGGATCCAATTGATCCATCGGCACCAATTCGGCTGAATTAAATTGACAAGCCATGCCACAATTCAAAATGGGCAAAGGTGCTGCACCGATATCTTCGGCTAATTGAAAATATTCAAAGAATCCAAGTCCGAAAGTTTGAAAATAGTCAGGTGTAGGTCGATGCGCAAATTCAAAATTCCAACGATTAATGATGAGTTGTCTATCTTCAATCGGACCTAATGTTTTTTTCCATTGATAGCGTTGTGACAAATCATATCCTTCTACAATACATCCGCCCGGAAAACGAATAAATCCGGGTTTCATATCGGCCAATAATTGAATCATATCGGCACGCATACCACCTGGTCTTTTCTTCCAAGTATCTTCCGGAAATAAAGAAATCATATCCAAATCAATTGAACCGGTTCCTTCAAACCAAATACGTAATTGGGCTTTGGCTTCGGTTGCTGATGCGTTAAAACTTATTGCCTGTTTTTTCCATTCATCTGCACTAACTGATGGTGTTGTAACAGCATTTCCTATGATTTCATTCTTTGAATTGATCAGTGCTACATGAACAGTAATTCCGGCGCTAGCCGTTTTATATAAAAAAGAAAAATCGTAGCGCAAACCTTGTTTAATTCCCATGCCACGAAACCCTTCATTTGTTATGCTTAAACTTCCCTTACTTGCATTTGTTAGGTTTATATGCAAAAATCTTGGATTAGCTAAGTTGATGCCCTTTCTATTTAACACGGTTACGGCACCTTCTTTAAACGGTTGTTGATCCACAGTCCATCCCATTAAAGGTTTGAAAAATTCAAAAGAACGGTTCTTTACTAGTTCTGCATAAATACCTCCATCAGCGCCTAGATTAATATCCTCAAAAAACACGCCCCACATGGTAGGCTGTATTGCTTCGGTAGGCTGATTGGCCTTAATAATGATGGTGTTTTTAGTTTGGGCGAAAGCTAAACCGGCCATAGCACAACTGAATAACACCAGTAACCCTTTTTTTATCAATTTCATATCGTTCTTTTTAAAAATCATTTTTTAATTGCTGTAATGCGATAAAGACCTGAACCATGTTGGGGTAAAATCATGGCTAATTCATTTTCATACACACCTAGATCTTTACCGGTCCATACATCTTTCACCTTTACTTTTCCGGCAAAGCCGATATCCTTTAGCGAAACCTTAATTGTATTTTGTATTGGAACCATCGGGCCTGCCGGGTTTTCGGTAAATACCAAAAACTGCAAGGTAGCACCGGCATTTTGCAAGGCTGCGGCGTCATCAATAGCCACGGTACAAGAAAATTTAGCATATCCTGGAGGAAGTGTATATTCTATTACAGAATTTGCATGCGTACCGATACCACTCATAAATTGTTTGCCAAGTACAGTAAGTTTACCGCCCGATACACTTGCATTTTTTTGAACCGTCCCCCATCCTGCAGAAGCGCGATTCCAATTGAACGTGGTAAGCGCTAGAGAGTCTTTATCATTGTAAAGCATTGGATTGATCCAATTTGCATGATCCCAATCAATATTATCGCCGCCATCTTTTACAACCAAGTAAAGTTTTTTTGCACCGTCAATTGCAACTTCCAAATTTTCGCCCTGATTAGGTGTTTTGCGATTGATCCCATTACTTTTCCATATGGCTTTACTTTCTACTGCCATTTCTTGAT